>DAIRFU010000317.1:0-8163 GCA_036794935.1 Kofleriaceae bacterium
CGTCGCCGGAGCTGCCGTTCTTGATCTGCCACAGCTCGTAGGCCGAGTCGTCGTTACACAGGTGGTTGTAGCCGCCGCTGTTCCAGCTGTAGCCGGTGCGGCAACCGCCCGTGACGCTCGAGCCGCCGTTCGTCTCGCCGGTCAGCGAGACGTTCGTTCGCCACGCGCCGCTGTTCGACGAGCAGGCGTAGTTCACCTTGCTGCTGCCCGGACACGAGCCGTGGTTGCAGGAGTTGACCACCAGCGACCACGTGCCGGTCGGTGCGAACGCGAACATCGCGACGCCGCTGTGGCGCGCGACGCAGACCCACACGTAACAGACCTTCTTCTCGTAGAGGTCGCCCTGCAGCCACCACGACGAGCCGCCACCGGCCCAGTCGGCGTACCCGGTCTCGCCGCTCGGGCGCTTGGCCTCGATGTCGTCGACCTGGCCTGCGAGGTTCGGATCGTCCTCCGGCGTCGGGCGAAGCGCGTAGGCCTTCGGGTGGTACGACAGCGCCGCGAAGTCCTTCGGCAGTGCCTTGCTGATCTCGGCCGCGGCCTCCTTGGCGAGCGCGAAGTCCGCCGAGCGCTGCAGCGCCGGCGCAGGGTTCTTGAACGTCGCGTCGATCTCGGCAGTCCACGCCGGATCGATGTACGTGTCACCGCCGCGCTGCACGTAGAACGTCTGACCGTTCTTGTCGACCCAGCGCATGTCGATCTCGTTGGCGGGCTCGTCCGGTGTGGTCTCGCGGTAGACCTGGGGTTTGAGCGGCCCCACGCGCTGCTCGAGGTAGACGACGTGGTCGCCCTTGACGTAGGCCGCGGTGAGGCCCCACGAAGGGTCGCTCACGTCGAGCAGGTTGACGCCCTGCTCGAGCTCGGCGACCGGGGGACGCTCCGAGGTTGCACTCGATGTGCAGCCAACGGCGGCAAGAACCGGAACCAGCACGTGGATGAGCCGCATTTTGAATCCTCCCTGCTTTCCAAACTGCAGGAAGAAAACGTGTAGGCGCAACCACGAAACAAAGTTGTAACGAACGGGAGTTCACATAGTTAGCTGTGGGGTAGCTGAAGTGTTGGTAAGGTTCTTCACACGGAACACACTTCAGCGCACGAACACCGAGATGTGTTTTTTGCGCGATCAGCGCAACCAGTTGCTCGCCCCGGTGATCGCCGGAGGTGGCGTCAGTCGCCCCACCGCGGCGCGCCGGCGAGCGACGAGGGCGATGCGCTTTCGGTCGCCGCTCGCGGCCGCGTTGGTGTCGAGCTCGTCCAGGATCCACACATCGCGCGGCTCGGCCCGCCACGCGCGCTCCAGCCACTCCCGCTGCGTGTCCGTGTCGCCGCGCGCGTCGATCGCGAGGCCAACGTACGACACACCGCTCGCTCGCCCGGTCGCTGCGGCGCGGCGGAACAGGCCGGTCGCCTGTACATGGTCGCCGCGGCGATACAGGAAGATGCCCTTGGTCTCGAGCGCGGTGACGTCGGCCGGGTCGATCGCGAGCGCGCGATCGAGCGCGTGCATCGCCTCGTCGGTCGCGCCGCCGTCGAGCATCACGCGCGCATAGCCGAGCAGCGCGCTCGGCCGATCCGGATCCAGGTGCAGCGCCGCGCGGTACGCGTGGCCCGCCTCCTGCGGCCGGCGACGCGCGATCAAGGCGTTCGCGATCAGCTCGTACAGGCTGGCGCTCGGCCGCTTCGCGACGGCGGCGACGGCGAGGCGCACGGCCTGTTCGCCGAGCCCCGCGTCGGCGTGCGCGAGCGCGGCCAAGGTCGGCATCTCGGCGTCCTGCATCGGCTCGCCGATGTGTGTCGACCACGGTACGAGCGTGCGGGGCCTGGCGACCGGACCGGGCGCGATCGGCGGCGGCCGCGTCTGGATCCAGTGATCGGTGATCACGACGAGCGGTACGTCGCCGGTGGTGCCGCTGCGCATGTGGCAGGTCCAGCAGTGATCGCCGGCCGCGGCGCGATGCTCGGCGGTGTCGGTGCACGACGTGCGCTCGTGGCACTGCATGCACTTGCCGTCCCACCACGCGTCGGTCTGCTCGAGCGAGCTGACGTGCGGATCGTGGCAGGTGGTGCAGGTCATCTTGTCACGCGAGCCGAGCCAGCACGCGCTGCGCGCGAGGCGCTCGGCGTGTGCGAGCAGCTTCATCCGATCGCGCTCGCCGGGCTCGGCGATGAAGTTGACGCGAAAGCGGTCGAGCTGCTCGCCGGGGTGGAACCCGAAGTGGTCGCGGCCGTCGCGCAGGATCGGGTTCGTCGACTGGTGGCACTGCGCGCAGAGGTCGAGCTGGCGGCGCGCCGGCAGCTTCGCGGGATCGACGGTGTCCTCGGCCGCGAGCGTCTCGATGTGGCGCTTGCTCGGCCCGTGGCAGCGCTCGCAACCGACGCCCTGCGGCAGCGGATCGAGGAAGCGCTGGGCCGGATCGTCGGTGTGGCACGAGGCGCAGAACGTCCCGAGCGCGTGCGTCAGCCGCGGGTTGCCGCCGAACGCCATCGGATCGAGGTCCCAGCGCGCGGCCTTCGCGTAGTAATCGATCGGCAGGTGGACGAGCGCGTCGCCGTGCCGCGAGTACAGCGCGAGGCCGTAGCTGCCGGCCGACAGCACGTGGGTGACCGGCTCGTCCCAGGTCGCGATCGGCGCGCCGTCGGCGCCGAGCAGCGCCTCCTCGACGAAGTACTTCACGCCGCGACGGAACGGCCGGTACGAGAAACCGCTGCGCGCGTGCACGACCGGTGTGCCGGCGTCGAAGATCCGCGCGAGCCACGTGCGGTCGAGCGTGCCGATCGCGCGCATGCCGGTGCGCGCCATCGAATGCTTCATGTAGCTCGTGTAGAGCTGCTCGTGGCAGCCCTTGCAGGCGGCCGAACCCGCATAGGCGCTGGTGTCGTGCGCGGGGCGCGCGATCGGCCGCGTCCAGTCGAGCGGCGTGTCGTGCCAGCGCAGCGTCGCCAGCGGATCGGCGTCGACCTGCGGGCGTGGCTCGGCCGCCGGCGCGCGACGCGAGTCGTGGCGCTCCTTGCACGCGACCAGCGCGAGCAGCATCCCGCACGTGGCGAGCCCACGTGTCATCGCCTCATCGTAACAGGGTCACCACTGCCACGCGCGGTACTGTTCGCGCAGCTCGCTCTTCTTGAACTTGCCCGCGGAGGTGCGCGGGATCGTGTCGACAAACACGAACGCGTCGGGCAGCCAGAACTTCGGGAACCGGGGGGCGAGGAACTCGCGCAGCTCGTCGGCGGTCGCGGTGGCGCCGTCCTTGAGCACGACCGCGGCGAGCGGCCGCTCGCTCCACTTCGGGTGCGCGACGCCGATCACCGCGGCCTCGCGCACGGCCGGGTGCCCCATCAGCGCGTTCTCGAGCTCCTGGGACGCGATCCACTCGCCGCCCGACTTGATGAGGTCCGCGATCCGATCGGTCAGCTTGATGAAGCCGTGCGCATCGACCCGCGCGACGTCGCCGGTGCGGAAGTAGCCGTCGCTCGTCCACCGGTCCGGCGTATGGCCGCCGGTGTAGCTGCCCGCGATCCACGGCCCGCGGATCAGGACCTCGCCGCTGGTCGCGTCGTCGGTCGGCACGTCGCCGGCCTCGTTGCGGACGCGCAGATCCACCAGCGGCACCGGCCGGCCCTGGCGCGCGCGCAGCGCGTAGCAGGCGGCGTCGCCGGCCGCGCCGAGCTCGGGCGTCAGCCGCGACACCGTACCGATCGGCGAGGTCTCGGTCATGCCCCAGGCGTGGATCAGCGTGAGGCCGTGGCGATCGAAGTCGCGGATCAGCTGCTCGGGCGCCGCCGAGCCGCCGACGATCATCCGCACGTTCGGCTGGAGCTGGTACGTGCCCGGATTGGCGTCGAGCACGTCGCGGATGCCGATCCAGATCGTCGGCACGCCGGCCGCCACGGTCACGCGCTCGCGGTCCATCAGCTCGAGCAGGCTCGGCGGATCGAGGTGCGGCCCCGGGCACACGAGCTTGGCGCCGACCATCGCGGCGATGTACGGCAGGCCCCATGCGTTGACGTGGAACATGGGCACGACCGGCAGCAGCGTGTCGGCGCGGGAGAGGCCGAGCGAGTCGGGCAGGGCGGCGACGAGCGAGTGGAGCAGCGTCGAGCGATGCGAGTAGATGACGCCCTTCGGCCGGCCCGTGGTGCCGCTCGTGTAGCAGACGCCGAGCGCGTCACTCTCCACGAGTACCGGCAGCGCGCCGGTCGCGGGTGCGCCCTCCACGAACGCGTCGTAGTCCTTGCCGACCACGATCACGCGCTCGAACCTCGCGCCGGCGGCGATCACCTTGTCGAGCAGCGGTACGAGCACGTCGTCGACGATGACGATGCGATCCTTCGCGTCGTTCGCGATGAACGCGATGTCGTCGGGGTGCAGTCGAAGGTTCAGCGTGTGGATCGCGGCGCCGGCGAGTGGCACGCCGAAGTACACCTCGAGGTGCTCGGCGTGGTTCCACATCAGCGTCGCCACGCGGTCGCCGCGCTGGATGCCCGCCGCGATGAGGCCGCGCGCGAGCCGCCGCGCGTTCGTCATCACCTGCGCGTACGTGGTGCGCGCCAGGCTCTTGTCCGGGCGGCGCGACACCACCTCCACGTTCCCCATCCAGCGCTCGGCTCGATCGGCGATCCAGTCGAGCGTGAGCGGCACATCCATCATCGTCGAGCTCATGCTCGACAGGCTAGCTCAGGGCGCGCAGTAAGGGGTGGCCGACAGCGGTGCTTCGGTATCGGCGGCGACGTCGCGCTGCGGGCACGACTCGTCCTCGCTCCACGACCGCCACTGGGCGCCGCGGCCGACCGACGCCGCGTAGTCCGCCCACAGCTGATAGCCGTCGCTTCGGGCCGCGAACACGGTCGGCCGCTCGCACACGCCGCGCGAGTCGGCATCCGCGAGGTCGGCCTCGGCCTTGGCCATGACCAGCTCGTACATCGCCGACGTCGAGCTGTTCCAGCAGCACGTCTTGCTCTGCGTGTACTCGAGCTCGCCGAACACGTAGTCCGCGAGATCGCGGTACTGATCATCGACCTCGGCCTTCGACTCGCCGAAGTCGCGTGCGGACAGCTCGTAGAGCGCGGCGAACGCGGTCTCGCGCCGCTCGCGGGCCGCACACGACGCCGGGTACTGCTCGAGGTGATGCCGGGCATCGGCGATCTGCGTCAGCAGCTCGGCGCGCATCTGCTGCGGCGAGACCTGACCGAGCAGCGCCTGGAAGCGCGGCGGGCGCGCTCCGATCCGCTCGTAGTCGATCGAGTTGATCCAGTGCGCCTCGTCGGCCGCCATCCAGGTGTTCGTCCAGTAGCCGCCGACGTTCTTGGTGACGCGAAAGCGCTTGAGGCCACCGCCGAGCTTGCTGTATGGCACGCCATCGGAGCTGATCTCGTTGCCGCCCGTGTACTGGCTCGTGAAGTAGCTCTTCGACGATTGCCCGGACTGGCGCACGCCCTGCCGGCGCGGCATCGAGCCCGAGATCGTGGTGACGTCGAGGCTGGTGTCGCTGATCGGCACGACCTCCTTGATGACGAGCGTGTGACCGATGCCGGAGCGCTGCCAGCGCTCGAGCAGGACGTCGCCCGAACGCACGGCCTCGGGCACCACGTTGTACGTGTTCGCGGTGTCGGCGAGGTTCGCGGACGCCAGGTAGTTGAGCGCGAGCACCGTGAAGTAGCCGGCGCGCTTGTTGAGCTGGATCTCGTCGACGTACGCGCCGAACACCTGGTCCTCGCCGAGCTCGGGCTGCTCGTCGACGCCACCCCACAGCCGGCGCGTGCGCAGCGTCGCGTCCTTCGGCCAGCTCGTCTGCCACGACGTGGACTTCGTGTAGTCGCGGTACTGGATCCCGAACTCGGGTGACTGCGCGAACCGCCCGCTGCTCGTGCGCACGCCGAAGTGACCGAAGTACACGCGCCGGCCGTTCGACATCGCCTCGAATTGCAGCGGCAGCTCGTACCACGCGGCGAACGTGATGCGCAAAAAGAGCGCCATCTCGGCGCACTCGAGGTACGGCGACGGCAGCGTCTTGCCCCACGGCGTCGTCAGCATGACTGTCGTCGAGTAGTTGTCGACCGCGGGCACCCACTCGAGCGAGTCGATCCACGCCGCGTACTTCGCATCCCACGTCAGGCCGCTGTTCTCGCCCCACGCGAGCCCCGCCTTGCGCGCGGCCGCCGTCTCGGTGTCCTCCCACCGGTTGCGCGCGGTCCACACCTGCGTCCGCGTCGTGTTCGTCGCGATGAGCATGCCGCGGCGAAACTGCGAGTCCTCCTTGCCGGGCGGCGGCAAGGGCTCGAGCGGACCGTCCATCCCCCACTCCTCATCGGGACCGGAGGTATCGGCACAGGCGACGAGGGCGAGCAGCAAGAGAGCGAGCAGGCGCATGCGCCCGGCCATCAGCAGGCGGTGTGCCGCGCGCCGGCCAAGCGAAAACCACGAGTTGCGCGCGCCCGGCAACTCCAGTGGTCGGGCCACGAGGCCTCCTGGAGACTGCCGGCGTTAGCTCGCGCGCTGCTCGGTGCCGAGGGTGGCGAGGAGCGCTTCGATCTTGAACGGCTTGCGCAGCACGCGTACGCCATGCGCGACCGCGGCGTCCGAGCCGGTGACGACCACGATCTGGACGCCCGCGAAGCGCGGCTCGGAGCGCAGCGCGCCGAGCACTTCCCAGCCGTTCATGTCGTCCATCTGGAGATCGAGCAGGACGAGATCCGGCGTGGCGTGGATCAGGAACGCGAGCGCCTCGGCACCGCTGCCGACCGCGACCACCTCGTAGCCGTGGCGCTCCATGACATCGCGAGTCGCCTCGCGGATATCATCATCATCGTCGACAACAAGCACGTACCCAGACACGTCGACACCATAACCGCTGAGAACGCTTCGTCTACTGTGCGAGATCGCCCGGACGGTTTTGCATCGTCCGAGCGCTCTCGCTACGCGACTACTTCTTCGAGGCCTCTTCCTTGGCCTTCTTCGCCTTGGCGAGCAGTTCCTCGGAGATGTTGCTCGGCACCTCGGCGTACTTCGCGAACTCCATCGTGAACTCCGCTTTGCCCTGGGTCGAGCTGCGCAGCGGCGTCGAGAACCCGAACATCTCGGCGAGCGGCACCTCGGCATCGACGCGCGCGTTGCCGTCCTCCTCGGTCGAGCCCATGACGACACCACGGCGCTGCATGATCAGGCCGAGGATGTTGCCGGAGAACTCCGCCGGTCCCTCGATCGAGACCTTCATGATCGGCTCGAGGATCTTCGGGTTCGCGCGCGGGAAGAAGTCGCGGAACGCGCCGCGGGCTGCTTCCTGGAACGCGATGTCGCTCGAGTCGACGGCGTGCGACTGACCGTCGTTGATCGCGACGCGGAGGCCGACGACCGGCACGCCGAGGCGCGGCGACTTCGCGAGCATGCTCTTGAAGCCCTTCTCGCACGACGAGATGAACTCGCGCGGGATCGCGCCGCCCTTGATCTCGTCCGAGAACTCGAACTCGCCGTCCATCGGCTCGGCGAAGCCGGCGACGCGGCCGTACTGGCCCGAGCCACCGGTCTGCTTCTTGTGCGTGTAGTTGAAGTCGACCTTCTTCGTGATCGTCTCGCGATAGGCGACCTGCGGCGGCGAGGTGACGACCTCGGCCTTGTACTCGCGCTTCATGCGCTCGATGTAGACGTCGAGGTGGAGCTCACCCATGCCGGCGACGATCGTCTCGCTCGACTCGGGATCGACCCAGCACTTGAACGTGGGGTCTTCCTTCGTGAAGCGGTTGAGCGCCTTCGACATGTTGATTTCCGCGCCGGAGTCCTTCGCCTTGATGGCGACGGAGATAACCGGCGACGGAACGAACATCGACGTCATCGCGTAGTTGACGGAGCCGTCGGTGAACGTGTCGCCCGAGTTGCAGTCGACGCCGAACAGCGCGCAGATGTCGCCGGCGCCCGCCTCGGTGATGTCTTCCTTGTCGTCCGAGTGCATGCGGACGAGGCGGCCGACCTTGACCTTCTTTTGGTTGCGCGAGTTGACGATGAAGTCGTCCTTGCGCACGGTGCCCGAGTAGACGCGGATGTACGTCAGCTGGCCGTAGCGACCATCCTCGAGCTTGAACGCGAGCATGACGAGCGGCTTCGTCGGATCGGACGCGAGGACAATCGGCTCCTCGTTATTGTCGAGATTGCCCCGGAAGTGCTGGAGGAAG
>DAIRFU010000900.1:0-2266 GCA_036794935.1 Kofleriaceae bacterium
ATGGCGCGCAGGCGCTTGCCTCGCTGCGACGGCTTGCCGGTCGTCTTGCTGAACAAAATCGGGCGCTCCTTCATGACCTGCCCCGCTCGCCCCGCGGCTCGGTCGTCAGCCCGGCCTCCTGGGTCATGCGGCCCTCCTGACCTCGGGCTCGTACCGGACCGTCGCGAGCGCCGCGATCACGATCGCCTCGGCGAGCTGTGGCGGAACCGAGTTGCCGACGCACTTAATCTGCGCCGTCTTCGTGAGCGGCTTGCCGCCGTGGTCGACGTCGATTCTGTACGAATCCGGGAAGCCCTGGCACCGGAACAACTCACGCGGCGTGAGCATTCGGAAGCCGATATCGACGAGCACGTACTCGACGCCGTCGATCTCGAGGGCGATCGGGGCGTCGTAGCCGAGGAACTTCGCCACGCGCATCGCGCGATCGTTGACCTCGCGCTCCATCTCGAGCGTCACCAGTGCGAAGCGGTCGCGCGTGTCGATCGTCGAGAGCGGCTTGTTCGCGTTCGCGGCCGTCGACGTGCCGTTGTAGCGGATCAGGTACGCGGCGGTGAGCCCATGGTGCGTGCCGCGCGCGGAGGTCGTGTCGACGGGCTCGGCGGGATCGTGGGCCGACGCTTCGACGTGGGCATCCGACGTGCCGCGCAGCTTCGTCAGGTGGACTGCAGCGAGCGAGTGGTGATCCCGTTGCGTGATCGTGCCGGCCGGCGCGTCGATTCGCTGACCGCCCGCGAACCCTCCCTCGCGCTCGCTGTAGTTCTTCACGAGGACCGGCGCGACGAGCCCATGCTTGACGCCGCCCGCGACGATCGTGCCGAGCGGCTCCTGCACATCGTAGATGCGCGGGGCCTGGCCGGCGCGCTCGCCGTTGCTGCGGTGCACGAGATGCGGCGTCGCGATAGCGACATCCGTTCCGCTCGCCATCACGGTGCCGATCGGCTGCTCGATCGGATGAGAGCCCTGGCCGCGGCGCTTGCCGTTCTCGCCAACGTCGCCGTGCGCCGTGCGCACGACCATCGGCGTGATCACCGCGTGCTCACCGCGCTTACTCGTCGTGATCGTCCCGAGCGGCACATCCGCCGACTTGGCATCGTTGCCGCCACCGCCATACGTCTTGGCCTTGGCGACCATCGGCGACACGACGTTGAGCCCCGAACGGTTGCCCGCGATCGTCCGCGCCGGCTCGTCGACGCTGCTCACGCGCAGGTCCGTGCCGCCCTTGTCGCCGTAGCTCGTCGGCACGATAAACGGCCGCGCCGCACCGAACACGAACCGCTCGATCCCGGCGCGGATCCGTGCCTCGGTCTTCGGCTTGAGCCGGTTCGCGCGCTCGAAGATCGACGGGCACGGGATCGTCCAGTCGATGCACTCGGCCGCGGTCCGGCACGGCTTACGATCGGGGCCGTGCGTCGGCTCGGGCCAGCTGACCGGCTCGTCCGAGGCGATCAGAAAGAAGCGCTCGCGGCTCGTCGGCGCGCCGTAGTGGTGCGCCTTGAGGATGCGCCACTCGACATAGCGGTAGTACTTCGAGAGCCGGCGGATGAACGCGTTGAACAGCGTCCCGATGCGGGACTTGATCGGCCGCAGGTAGCAGCACGTCTTGAGGCACTTCGGCCTGAGCCGACCCTTGCGATCCGTGGTGCCGCGGCTCGCCGCAAGCTCGGCCGAGCAGCCGTTGTTGTGCGTGCGGTGCAGCGGTCCGAACTTGACGAACTGCTTCACATTCTCCATGCACAGCACGCGCGGCCTGGCCGGCGAGCTCGCCCACGTGTTGGCGAGCCAGCATAGGCCGCGAACCTTCGTCGCGCTCTCGTCGAGCGGACCGCCCTTGGCCTGGGAAAAGAAGATGCACGTCGGCGAGAACCAGGCGAGCGCGTACCGCTTCCCGCCGCTCGCCGCGACCGGATCGACCTTCGCGATGTCCTCGCAGTAGGTGCGGCAGTTCGGATGGTTCGCGCGGTACATCGCGAGCGCGCCCGACCAGTGGTTGACCGCGACATCCTGTGCGCGACGGTCCGTGATGCCGAGCTTGGCGAGCGCCGCGGTGATCGCGACGCGGACACCGCCGCCCCCGGCGAAGTTGTCGGCGAACGGCTCGTCGGGATCGATCCAGACGCGCAGCGGCGCGCGGCCCGCGTTCGAATGGCGCGAGTCGAAGAGCGAGAGCGTGGAGCGGTCGCGAATCGTCCGCATCACCGCACCCCCATCGCTGCCTCGAGCGCCCGCACGATCGTCTTGGCCTGCGCCCGCGTCAGCGTCGCCGCCG
>DAIRFU010000901.1:0-2264 GCA_036794935.1 Kofleriaceae bacterium
ATCTGGCTGCGAATCATGCGCAGCACGCTGTCGAGCTCCGCGCTCGGCAGCTTCAACCGCACCCGCAACGTCTCGAGCGTCGACTTCACGAGCAGCTCTTTCGCCTTCTCGATCCAGCGAAACGCGGTCACCCGGTGCACGCGATAGATCGCGCCGATCTCGTCGATGTTGAGCCCGTCGACGTGGTGATAGCGGAGCAGCGTCTGCTCGCGCGCGCCGAGCTGGCCGAGTGCCTCCGCGAACGACGCCTTGAACTCGTTCGAGTACGTCCGCTTCATGTACTCGATCTCGGGATCGTCGGCCGTGCTGACCGCGTGCTGCGCGATCAGCTGGTCGTCGTCCACGAGCACCTCGCGCTTGCCCTTGCGCAGCTCGTTCAGGCACGTGCGTACCGCGACGCTGCGGACCCAGCGGCGCAGGTCCCCGCGGCCGCCGTACTCGCTGATCTTGCCCGCGCTGGTCGGCGCTCCCGCGGTCCCGCCGCCCACGAACAGGCGCTGGCGCACGAGCTGCTTGACGTCACTGAGGCGGGGCGGCCCGATCCGCATCCGCGCGAGCGCGATGTCGACCTCGCGCATGTAGTCGCGGTCGAACGCCGACAGTGCCGCCGGCATCCCCTTCGAGCACGCGCAGGCCAGATAAAGGTCCGCCGGCCGGAGCCCGTCGAGTGCCGCGTCCGCCATGTCCGCCGTCAGCTGGCGGCCGACGAACTGGACCAGGTCGCGCGCCTGCACCTGGAGGTCCGGCCACGCCGCGCGGCCCTCGGCGACGAGCCCCCAGAGGCGCCGATCCAGATCGACGATGCTCTCGAGCACCGACCGGACCGCCGCGGGCGCGGCATCGAGGAACGGGCGCACGAGGCTCTCCGTGGTCACCATCACGGATTAGGCCACTGCCGATGGCAATTGGTCAAACGACATGTGAGCCGCTACAATTCCTCGACGGATGGAGCCCAACCGCAAGGTCCGCAAGCAGGGGCTGGAGCATTTCATCAAGTTCGTGCGCGAGCTGCCCTGTCCATCGCCCCAGGCGATGTTCCAGTCGCTCGAGGAGCTCGGCTATCGCGGTCAGGAGCACGCCCGCCGCGCGCTCTGCCTGATGGCGTATCGCCACGTCAGGCGGATCAAGCGGATCTACGTCGACGGTGTCGACCGCGGCGAGCTGCCGCGCAAGTCGAACTTCTTGTTCGTCGGGCCGACCGGCTCGGGTAAGACGTTCCTCGTCGAGAGCCTGTTCGGCAAGATCCTCAAGCTGCCGACCGCGCTCGTCGATATCACGACCTACTCCGAGACCGGCTACGTCGGCCAGGATCCCTCCACGATCCTCACCCGCCTGCTCCACACCGCCGACGAGAACCCGATGCTCGCGTCGATCGGCATCGTCTGCCTCGACGAGTTCGACAAGATCGCCTCCGGCCAGAACAACGCGATCTTCGCCGGCGCCGGCACCACCAAGGACGTCACCGGCATGGGCGTGCAGCGCGAGCTGCTCAAGATGCTCGAGGCCAGCGAGGTCGTCGTGCCGCTCGATCTCACCCACTCGTCCTACGCGGACCATGTCGTGATGTCGACCGCGGACATCGCGTTCATCGCCGCCGGTGCCTTCTCCGGCTTCCAGCAGATCGCCCACCGCCGCGCGATGCGCGACTCGATCGGCTTTGGCCGCGGCCAGGCCGGCCCCGGCTCCGACCCCGAGGCCATCGCCGTCGACTTCACCGCCGACCAGGTCGAGAACGTCGCCAACTTCCAGGCCTACGGCTTTCTGCCCGAGCTCGTCGCCCGGTTCACGCGCGTGGTCCCGTTCCGGGCCCTCGATGCCGAGACCCTCAAGGACATCCTCAAGACCGACGTGATCGCGCGGATGACCCGCGAGTTCAAGATGGAGGGCTTCGAGCTCCTCATCGAGGAGACCGTGCTCGATCACATCGTGACCGACGCGATCAAGCGCGAGACCGGCGCGCGTGGCCTCGCGTCGACGCTGACCCGCAACATCGAGGATGTCGCGTTCGACAGCTTCGGCGTCGAGGGCAAGGGCGAGGTCCACGTCGTGATGCGCGCCGGCGACATCGCCGTCGATATCGCGTAGGCGCCGCGCGCCCGGCATCACCTCGTTCGCGCGCGCCTGGCCTTCGGCGTTCGCTTCGGCTTGGCGGCGGGCTTGGTCTTGGCCTTCGGCTTGGCCTTGCTCTTCGCCTTGGCCTTTGCCGCGGTCTTGGTCGTGGCCTTGGCCTTGGCTTTCGTCGTTGGTGCGGCCTTGGCCTTCGG
>DAIRFU010000902.1:0-2256 GCA_036794935.1 Kofleriaceae bacterium
AGCTCGCGCTGGACGAGCGCCTCGCGCTGCCCGCGCAGCGTGTCACCGAGCGCGTTGTGGGCGGCGACCAGCTCGCCGAGCTCGTCGTTCTCGGGCCACGCGAGGCTGAACGCGAAGTCACCGTCGCGATAGCTCGTCACCGTGCCGGCGAGCGCGCGGAACATCGCGGTCGCGCGCGTGAGCGGCCGCGGCACGATCGACAGCGTGATCGGGATCAGCACCGCGCCGGCGACGAGGCCGGCGACGAGCGGATCGGCGAACCAGTGGACGCACACGAGCGTGAAGGCGATGGCCACGCACACGGCAGCGCTGGCGAGCACCGCCACGCGCCACGTCAGCGAGCTGCGGCGGCGCCGCCGCGGTCCGGTCGAGGGCGGGATCGAGGAGGCGTTCATTCGCGGGGGATCGAGAGCTTCTCCATCCTCCGGTAGAGCGCCTGCCGACTCAAGCCGAGCTCGGCCGCTGCCTGGGCGATCACCCCGCCGGCGCGCGCGAGTGCCGCCTCGATCGTCGATCGGTCGAGCTCGTCGTCGGCGGCCGTCGCCGCCATCGCAGCGGCCGGGCTGGGCAGCGCGAGATCGGCCGCGGTGATCGTGTCGCTCGTCGCGAGCAGCGCCGCGCGCTGGAGCGCGTTCTTGAGCTCGCGCACGTTGCCCGGCCATGGGTGGCGGCGCAGCGCCTCGCGCGCGTCGGCGCTCAGCTGCTTGTCGGCGGCGAGGAAGTGGCGCGCGAGCGGCAGGATGTCATCGACGCGCTCGGCGAGCGGCGGCACCCGGATCTCGATCGTGTTGAGTCGGTAGTAGAGGTCCTCGCGGAACGTCCCCGCCTTGATCATGGCCGCGAGGTCGGCGTTCGTCGCGCTGATCACGCGCACCTTGACCTGGCGCTCGCGGTTGGAGCCGAGGCGCTCGAACCGGCCGGTCTCGAGCACGCGGAGCAGCTTCATCTGGCCGGTCGCCGACAGGTTGCCGATCTCGTCGAGGAACAGCGTGCCGCCGTCGGCCGCCTCGAACTTGCCCTCGCGCGCGCGGTTCGCGCCGGTGTACGCGCCGACCTCGGCGCCGAACAGCTCGGCCTCGATCAGCTCGCCGGGCAGCGCGCCGCAGTTGAGCGTGACGAACGGCCCGTCGCGGACCGCCGAGTTCGCCTGCACGATCTCGGCGACCTTCTCCTTGCCGGCGCCGTTCGGGCCCGTGATCAGGACCGGCACGTCGGCGCGCGCGACCTGACACGCGAGCGCGATCACGCGCTCCATCGCCGGATCGGTGAACACCGCGTCGCGCAGGTCGTAGCGCTGCTCGAGGTCGGTCTTGCGGCGGCTCTCGGCGGCGCGCCGGCGGGCGAGCTCGCGCCGGGTCTGGGCGAGCTCGAGCAGGTTCTGCACCGCGGTGAGCAGCTTGTCGTCGTCCCACGGCTTCGCGAGGTAGTCGGCGGCGCCGGCCTTGACCAGCTCGACGGCCGACTCGAGCTGCGTCCAGGCCGTGAGCAGGATGACCGGCATGTCGGGGAAGCGGCGGCGGATCGTGCGGAACAGCTCGGCGCCCTCCGCGCCCGACGTGGTGTCGGCGCGAAAGTTCATGTCCTGGATCACGACGTCGACGGCCTCGCGATCGAGCACGGCGAGGCCCGCTGCCGGCGACTCGGCCGCGACCGTGCGCAGCTCGCGCAGCGAGAACAGCACCTCGAGGGCAGTCGCGACGGCAGGGTTGTCGTCGATGACGAGGACGGTCGGCATGGCAGGCGCTCGTACGCTACACGGTCCGGGTCGCGATGGCAGGCGGGATCAGAGAGGCTCGCAGCGCCGGGCCGAGCACCGCGATCTGGCCGAGCAGCCATAGCAGACCCGCGCCGATCGGCAGGAACTCCGCGGGCAACCGTGGCACGTGATAGCTGCCCATCAACCACAGGTTGATCGCGTACGCGAGGCCCATCCCGACGATGATCCCGAGCGTGACCAGGATGAAGTTCTCGGTCTGGAAGTAGCGCAGGATGTCGCCGCGGGTCGCGCCGAGCGCGCGCCGGATCCCGATCTGCCGCGTGCGGCGCTGGACCCAGAAGCTCGCGAGCCCGACCACGCCGAGCGCGGTGATCACGAGCAGCGCGATCGTGACGCCGGCGAGCAGGTACGCCATCGCGCGGTCGGCGCGAAAAAAGTCGTGGCGGAGCTCGTCGAAGGTCTGGCGGTGGAGCACGACGCGGCTCGCGTCCACCTTGTCGAGGGTGGCGTCGACGGCCGCGAGCACCTCGGCGCGGCGC
>DAIRFU010000318.1:0-8116 GCA_036794935.1 Kofleriaceae bacterium
CTACGGCCGCTCCACGAGTAGCGCGATGCCCTCGCCGCCGCCGATGCACAGCGATGCGCCACCGGTCTTCGCGTTCTTCGCGATCATCTCGTGGACGAGCGTGACGAGCACGCGCGCGCCCGAGGCGCCGATCGGGTGACCGAGCGCGACCGCGCCGCCCCAGATGTTCACCTTCGCGGGATCGAGACCGAGCATCTGGTTGTTCACGAGCGACACGACCGCGAACGCCTCGTTGATCTCCCAGAGGTCGACCTGCTTGGCGTCCCGCTTCGCGCGCTCCAGCGCGCTCTGGATCGCGCCGGCGGGCGCCGTCGTGAACCACTCGGGCGCCTGCGCGTGGTAGCCCCACGACACCAGCTTCGCGAGGACCTTGGCGCCGCGCTTCTTCGCCTCGTCGGCGCTCATCAGCACGAGTGCCGCGGCACCGTCGTTGATCGAGGACGCGTTGCCGGCCGTGACCGTGCCGTCCTTCTGGAATGCCGGGCGCAGGCCGGCGAGCTTCTCGATGTTGCCGCGGCCGGGCTCCTCGTCCTGCTCGACCTTGATCGTCCCCTTGCGGTCGGCGATCTCGACCGGCACGATCTCGGCCTTGAACGAGCCGTTCTTCTGCGCCTCGAGCGCGCGCCGGTAGCTCTCGGCCGCGAACTCGTCCTGGGCGGCGCGCGAGAAGTTCTTCTCCTTCGCGCACAGCTCGGCGCAGTTGCCCATGTGCTGGTTCGAGTACGGATCCCACAGGCCGTCGGTCACCATCGTGTCGGCGGTGTCGAGCGCGCCCATCTTGGTACCGGTGCGCGAATTGCGGATCACGTGCGGCGCGTTGGACATCGACTCCATGCCGCCGGCGACACCGACGTCGATCTCGCCCGCCGCGATCGCGCGCGCCATGCCGAGCACCGCCTCGAGCCCCGAGCCACAGACCTTGTTGACGGTCACGCACGGCACGCTCTGCGGCAGACCGGCAAACAGCGCGGCCTGGCGAGCGGGCGCCTGGCCGACGCCGGCCGGCAGCACCATGCCCATGTGGACGCGCTGGACGGAGTCCGGCGATACGTTCGCGCGCTCGAGTGCCGCCTTGATTGCCGTCGCGCCCAGCTTGGGCGCGGGAACCGACGCGAGCGCGCCGAGGAACGAACCGATGGGAGTGCGGGCTGCCCCGACGATGACGACGTCACGCATGCGGAGGGCTTACCGCTAAAGGCTCGGAATTTCAACGATGACGCCGAGCTCGTTCGACGATGTCCGGCAGAGTCCGAATCACCACGTCGATCTCCGCCTCTTCATTGGTTCGACCGACGGAAAATCGCACGGCTTCGCGCGCCATCTCGGGGGTGTAGCCGAGCCCCAACAGCACCGCCGAGGGCTGGATGCTGCCGCTCGTACACGCCGCCCCCGTCGAGGCCGCGATCCCGGCGAGATCGAGCCCCATGACGATCGACTCGCCGCGCGCACCGGCGAACCCCGCGTTGACCGTGCCGCCGGCGCGCTCGCGATCGTCGCCGTGGATGCGCGCGCCCATCGCGCGCAGGCCCGCCTCGAGCCGGTCACCGAGCGCGGCGACGCGCGGCCAGGCTGCCAGATCGAGCGCTCCGGCGGCGGCGCCGAAGCCGACGATGCCGAGCGTGTTCTCGGTCCCCGGCCGGCGGCCACGCTCCTGGTGGCCGGCGTCGACGAGCGGCAGCCCGTCGTCGGCCGTGGTCGCCAGCGCGCCGACGCCCTGCGGGCCGCCGATCTTGTGCGCGCTGATCGCGATCGAGTCGGCAGCGATCTCGGCCAGCGGCAGCTTGCCCGCCGCCTGGACGGCATCGACGTGGACGGGGACCCCCGACGCCACGAGCGCCGCCGAGGCTCGCAGCATCGCCTCGACACTACCGAGCTCGTGGTTGACCGCCGCGAACGCGCACACGCCGACGTCGCCGGCCTGCAGGCCCGCGTCGAGCCGGACGCGCCGCCAGCCTCGCCGCTCGAGCTCGGCGACCGCACCGAGCAGCGACGGGTGCTCGATCGGCGTCGTCGCGACCACCCGGGGGCGCCCGCGCGCCTCGGCCACCGCGGCGACCGCCAGCACGCCGAGCCAGTTCGCCTCGGTGCCGCCGCTCGTGAACACGACCTGCTCGCGCGGCCGGCCGACCAGCGCGGCGACCTGGTTTCTCGCACGCTCGATGTGGTCGCGCATGCGCCTGCCCTCAGCGTGGACCGAGGACGGGTTCCCGACGTCCGCCATCGCCGCGATCATCGCCGCCCGCGCCGCGGCCACGAGGGGGGACGTCGCGTTGTGGTCGAGGTAGATCCGCCGGTTCGTTGACATGGGCGCGCCGCTGTCGACATGATCGCCGACGGGCCGGGCCCTGTCCCGTACCACGGATATTTGTGGCAGACGACGCGGGCGCGTTGCTGGTTCGATCGGGCTTGGTCTCTTCGGCCGCGCTCGAGCAGGCGCGTGCAGCCGTCGCCGAGGCCGGCGGCACCGTCGGCGAGCAGCTCGTCACCCACGGCGCAGTCGACGACGCCCAGCTGACCGACTTCTACAAGCAGCGGCTGCTCGTCCCGCAGGTCAACCCGAACACGCTGGCACGACTGCCCGCGAAGGTGGTCGCGGTGATCCCGAGCGAGATGGCGATCGAGCTGCGCGCGATCCCGGTCTCGCTCGACAACGACAACAACCTGACGGTCGCGATGAGTGATCCGTCGGATCGCCACGGGGTCGACGAGATCGCGTTCTTCACCGGCGCCTACGTGGTGCGCGCGGTCGCGAGCCAGATGCAGATCGCGTGGTGCCTCGCCCACTACTACGGCCACATCACCCGGCTCGGCGAGCGCTTGCTCCAGCCCGAGGCGGCCGAGCCCTTGTCGAGCGAGCCGGCGGCGCCGCGCACGCGCGGGGTGACCGGCGAGATCGAGGCGACGCGCCACAAGGGTCTGATCCCCGACGACGCGTTCACCGTGCAGACGCCCGAGGCCGAGGCGGCGCCGCCGCGCAGCAAGACCGCGTCCGGCGAGATCCGGGTCCCGCAGCCGCGCGCCCCCTCGATCAAGCCGCCGCTGCCCGACGACAGCGGCGAGATCGTCGTCGTCGGGGAGACGAGCGAGCCCTTCAAGCGCGACAGCGCGCCGGTGATCGAGATCGAGGCCGACGAGGGGACCCCGTACGAGCCGGTGATCTCGATCGGCGAGGGCGACGAGTCCAAGCCGGTGCCGAAGCGGCGGCGGCCGGCCGACCCCGATCCACCGGAGCTCGCGGCGCGCGCGGGCGAGGTCCAGCTCGCGACCGGCCAGCCGATCAAGAAGATCGAGCTCCACGAGCCGCGGATCATCATCGACGACGAGCTGGTCGCGGAGATCGCGCCGCCGCGCTCGCGCGAGCGGACGATTCCGGTCGAGCCCGTGCTCGAGATCTCCGGCGAGGTTCGCATCCGCGAGCACGAGGAGCCCCCGCCGAACGACGACGAGCTGTCGAGTATCTTCGTCGAGCTCGGCGACGAGGACAGCGGGCCGGTCTTGATCCACGACCAGCCGGTCGACGACTCGGCGCCGGTGCTGCTCGAGAGGCGCCGCGAGAGCGACGCGCCGACCAGCGTCGCGATCTCGGCCGCGCCCGCGCGCGAGATCGAGGATGCACCGTCCGAGCCGATCGAGCTGCCGCCGAAGCGATTCCCCGAGCGCAAGAAGCAGGTCACCCAGGTCGGCATCGGCGCGGTCAGCGCGGCCACCCGTGCGCGTCTCGTCGACGGGGTGCCGACCGACGAGATCGACGACCAGCCGACCGGCGCGCGCCGCGCGATCGATCTCGATCCGACGCGCATCGACGCGCAGGCGGCGCCGCCTGCGGACGACGATAGCTCCGACGAGGCGCTCGCGGCACCGCCGGGGCCACTCGACGGCAGCGACACCAGCCCGTTCATCGCGCCGCCGTCGCCGCTCCGCGAGACGCCGCCACCGAGCGGCCAGATCGTGCTCGATCGGGTGCAGCCGGCGGGTCGCGAGGCCGACGAGGGCGACGACGACGACCCGCGTGGCAACACGACGACGGTGATGAGCGCGCTCGAGCTCGACGAGGTCATCCCCGGGCGCGACTCCGACGTCGTGCCCGCGCACCTCACCAGGAGGCGTGCGGCGCCCGCCACCGAGGACGATCTCGACGACAACTGGGGCCCGACGATCCCGCCACCGCTGCTCGGGGCCATCCCGGGCGGGCTCACGCCGGCGTCGGGCATCATCCCGCTGCCCGACGTCGACTCGGCGCCGCTGATCGTGGCACCGCCGGTCCCGCCCGAGCGCGGCGTCCGCGCGCAGTCCAACACCGAGGCGGGACTCTCCCGCGCACTCGAAGAGGCGACCGCGCGCGTGCTCGAGCTCATCCACACGCTCGACCACACGACCGATCGGGATCAGATCATCGCGGTGATGATCGCGCACCTCGCCGAGAGCCACCGTCGCGCCGGCTTCTTCGCGATGCGTGCGGGCGCGCTGTCGCTGTTCGCGATCACGCCGCGGATTCCCGATCTCTCGATGGCGAGCCTGCGCCTCGATCGGCCGTCGACGTTGCAGGACGTCGTCGGCACCCGCCTGCCCTACCGCGGCCCGATGCTCGACGACACCAGCCGCGCCTTTCTCGCCGCGACGCTCGGCGCGTGCCCGCCGGAGATCCTGCTCGTGCCGATCGCGGTGCGCGAGCGCGTCGTCGGCGTGCTGTTCGGCGACCAGCGCATCAAGCACACGTTCGATGATCAGCTCGCGCTCGCCGCGCGCGCCGCCGGCATGGCGCTCGAGCGCCTGCTCAAGACCAAGCACGGCTGATCGCGGCCGCGCTCAGTCGTCGTCGTCGTCCGAGCGGTCGCGCGGCTGGGTCAGCTCGTCCTCGCTGTCGCGGGCGAACTTGTGCAGCGCGGGTGGGCGCGACGACGTCTTCGGCGGGATCGAGACCACCGGCGGACGCGAGGACGTCTTCGGCGGGATCGAGACCACCGGCGGACGCGACGAGGTGCGCGGCGGACCGATGCGCGGCAGTGACGGATGGCTCGTGCGTGGCGGCGGAGGGGTCAGCGCGTCGTCGCTGCCACGCGGCAGCGGCCCGACCGCCGACCGGCGGCTCGTGACCGGATCTGCGCTGTCGCGCGGTGGCGGCGTCATCAGATCGTCGAGGGGATCGATGCGGTCGAGCGGCACGGTGGGTGGCGGCTTGGCGATCTTGCTGAGCTCGGACGATTCGATGCGGCGGCGCTGCCGGGTATCGAGCTCGGCCGAGAGATCCATCTCCTCGGGGATGCCGCGCGACTCGCTGATCAGCCCCGAGATGCGGCGCGCGGCGTGGGCGAGCCCGCGCGGGTGCTCGTCCACGCGCGTATCGTCGATGCCAGGCAGATCGAGGTCGAGGGACGACACCTTGGTCGGCTGCGAGGTCGGATCGACCATGTGGTACGGAACCGGATGCGGCAGCGGCGTGACGTCCATCGACGATCGACGCGGCGGCTCCGACGGGCGTGACGCCACCAGGTCCCTCGGATCGGGCGACCGATCGCGGGTGATCGCGCGGGTGGTCGCGGGAGTGGTCGGCCGCGGCGGCGGCGCCGAGGTGGTCGGCCGCGGCGGTGGCGCGCTGAGCGGGCGCCTCATGGGTGGGCTCGGCGGTCGGTTCGCGGCCGGTGCCGTGGCCGGCCGCAGCGACGGCACCTCGGGGGCGGCGGGCATCGGCGACTTGCGCATCGTCGCGGTGGCCGGGCGTGGCGGGCCCGGCTCGCGTGTCGGTGTGACCGCGCGGGGCTGGCCCGGGTCGCGTGTCGGTGTCACCGCGCGGGGCTGGCCCGGCTCGCGCGTCGGCGTCACCGCGCGGGGAGGTCCCGGGGAGCGCGCCGGCGCGGGCGCCATGACCTCGGCGATCGGTGGTGGCCGCGATGGCCGCGACGGTGTCGAGCGTTGCTGGAGCATGGCGAGCAGGCCCTGGCAGGCGGCGTCCTCGGGTGCGATGTCGAGGATGCTCCGGCACACCGCGATCGCCTGCTGCGCGCGTCCCTGATCGCGGTACGCGAGCGCCACCGAACGATACAGCTCGACCGCCTCGAGGCTGCGGCCGGCTTCGCGCATCAGGCCCGCGGCCTGGACGCGTAGACCGAGATTGTTCGGCTCCTGCTTGAGCCGCTTCTCGAGGTCCTTCAGCTTCACGACGGTGTCAGCGACACCTGGGCTTTGAACGTCATCGCCGGTGAGTTCTGAGGCAGCTGCCACTTGCTCGCGACCGTCTTCATGCAGCTATCGAACGTGTCGCCGAGGTTCTGCGTCGCGTGGAACGACGAATTCTGGTACGAGCCCTGGTTCGAGAAGCTGGCCGACACGGTCAGCGTCACCGTCCGCGCCTGGAGCGAGGTGTCCTTCTTGAGCGCCTGCTCGTAGCACTTCTGGATCGCGCCGCGCGATTTCTGCACGACATCGATGAACTGCTTGGATGCCGCGGCCGTGGCCTTGTCGTCGATCGGCCGCACCTCGCCGGGCTTGCCGGGGCGCACGGTCAGCGCGTTGCCCTCGATCGCGACCACGATCTCGGTGCCTCCCGAGCCGCGCATCAGCCGGGCGTTCTCGTCCTGGAGCGCCTGCGCCAGCTTCTTGTTCTCTTCCAGCGTCTTCTGGCAGACATCGAGCTCGCGCTGCGTCTCGGGGTCCGGCTTCACGACTGTCTCGCCTTTGCATCCCGGTGCGACAGCACTGAACAGGAGGATCGCGATCGTTTGGCGCAGCATGCTCAACTATCTTTCGTCCTTGATCCTATGGGCGTCGAGTGGAGGATGCCAGGCCGCTCGATGAACTCGCGAACGATCTGACCGCCTATCACGTGCTGGATCACGACACGTTCGACGCGTGTCGCATCCATACGATTATACAGTGCAGTGGCCCCGCGCGGGCCCGGCAGCGTCGCAAACCCGGTGCCCAGCGCGGGTGGCTGGTCCGTGACCAGCTCGCGCACCAGCACGTTCGGACCCTGCGTGCAGCGCCCGAAGCAGCTCTGCCACATCAGCTCCGCGCGCTCACGCGCATCATGGGCCTCCAGCGCAGCTCGAAACGCCTCGTGGAGCGCGGCGGAGCCACGGCGATCGCCACATTCGGGGCCTCGGCAGATGACGATCTTGAAACGACGTGGCGAGGCCACCAGGAAGCGAGCGTACCTGCCTACCTAGTCGTTGACCAGCGCATCCTTGATCGCGGACGTGAGGCCACGGTTGGTGCGGGGATCAGCGGCTACCTGACGCAGCAGCTCGTGCTCCCCGGGCCCACCGTGGGCATCGAGCGCGGTGACGATCGCCAGCTGCCAGGCCGCATCGGCGCCGACCTCGGTGTCGGCGTGATAGAGGAGCAGGTGCGAGCCGAGGACCGAGCGCTCGGCGCCACCACCGATCGCCGCCATCGCGCGGATCACCATGACGAGATCGGGCGTCGGCGTCGCCGGATCGACGAGGTGCGCCTCGAGCGCGGCGAGCGCGGCCGTGACCTGCGTGGCATCGAGCTTCACACCGCCGAGGCTGGCGATCGCGCGCGCCACCGGACCGAGCGCCATCGGCTCGGTCTTCGCGATGTAGTCCGCGTGGACCGCGAGCTGCTCGGTGAGCACGGGCAGGCTCGCCGGGTCCTTGCGCGAGGCGAGCGTGTCGACGACGGTGTCCTTGAGCTTCTGCGATGCGCGCGCGTCGGCGAGCACCTCGAGCAGCTCCTTGGTCACCTCGCCGCCCGGCCGCTTCGCGAGTGCCGCGACCGCGAGCTCCTTGACGCGATCGAACCGCGCGTCGCGGTCGCGGACGATCGAGACGAGCGCGGCGACGGTGTCCACCGGCTCGCCCTCCCCGTGCGGCGCCCAGCCGTCGGCATCGAACGTCGCGCCGACGACCTGTTGGCCGAGGCCGAGCTGGCCGCGCCAGCGCAGCGCGCCGGTGACCGGATCGAGCGCGACGAGCTCGCCGGTTGTCGAGATCGCGACGATCGCCGCGCCGGTGTGCTCGCTCGCGACGAGCTCGACCCGCGGGTGCGAGTACGCCCACGTCAGCTCGCCGCCGGTATCGAACCCGAACACGTACCGGAAGTAGTGGACCGCGTAGGTACCGTTCGCGAACGTCAGCGGACCCTCGACGGCCGGCTG
>DAIRFU010000903.1:0-2254 GCA_036794935.1 Kofleriaceae bacterium
CGAAGGCGAGGTTCGCTTCGATGCCGGATCGCGCGCGATCTACGCGCACGACGCGCCCGATACCGCGCGGTTTCGCAAGGAGCGCGGCGCGATCGAGGCATGGCTCGCCACGCTCGGCGCGCGCTGAACCGCCGGCGGTCAGCGGCGGCGCTGGCGCTTCGGCGGAAACACCTTGGCCTCGAGTCGCAAAACGCGCGGAGGCAGGTCGTTGTACTTCTCGTCGACGGCGCCCGTGATCGCGTACACGGCATCGAGGATGCGGTTCGTGTGCTGTGCGAGCTCGGCCGAGAGCTCGACACCGAGCCGATCGACACGGGCGCCGAGCGCGTCGATCTTCGCGTCGAGCCGCGCCGTGGTCGTGTCGATCTTTGCATTGAGCGCACCGCCCCAGGCCTCGAGCTCCACGCGCTTCGGGTATTCAGCCAGCGCTTCGCGCAGGTCGCGCTTCGTCGGGTAATCGGCGAGTATCTCGCGCAGCTCGCGTCTGGTTACCGGCTTGTCCATGTCGTCGTCGTCGTTCGCCACAGTCTAGCTCCTTGCTCGCGGGAGCGAGAAGCACTTCGTGTGCCCGGCGCAAGCACGCGAAAGCAGCGATCGCCGTCCGGCGTGACCGGCCGTGTGCCGGTTATTGCGTCCGGTCAGCCGTGCTTGTGCGGGGACGGCGCGCGCTCGGCGGCGGCGAGCTCCGCCATCTGCTCGCGCAGGTTCCAGGTCGGCTGCTCGTAGACGTCCTCGATCAGCGTGTCGAGCGCCGGCGGGCTCGCCGCCTCCTGGCGCGTGATCGCGTCGCGCACCTCGGCCTCGAGCTCGGCGGCCATCGCCTCGCGCTCGCCGGCGACGAGCCAGCCGCGCGCGATGAGGAACGCCTCCATGCGGCGCAGCGGATCCTTGGCGTGGCGCCACACGTCGGTGACCTTCTCGTCGCGATAGCGGGACGGATCGTCGGAGCTCGAGTGCGCGCTGACGCGATACGTGAGCAGCTCGACGAACGTCGGGCCCTCGCCGCGGCGCGCCTTGTCGGCGGCATACTTGACGGCGGTGTACACCGCGAACGCGTCGTTGCCGTCGGCGCGGATGCCCTCGACGCCGTAGCCGATGCCCTTGAGCGCGATCGTGTCGGCCGCGGTCTGCACGTGACCGGGCGTCGAGATCGCCCACTGGTTGTTCTGGCAGATCAACACGCACGGCGCCTTCGCGACGCCCGCGAAGTTGAGCGCGACGTGGACGTCGGGCTCGCTCGTGCCGCCGTCGCCCATGTAGCCGAAGCACACCTTGGTCTTGTCGCCGGCGATCTTCATCGCCATCGCGATGCCGACCGCGTGCGGGACCTGGGTCGACACGCACGACGACATCACGACGTAGTGATGCTCGCGATCGCACGGATGGCACGGCAGCTGGCGTCCCTTCGTGACGTCGGCCGCATTGCCGAAGATCTGCGCGATGTAGCTGTCGAGGGTCATGCCGCGATAGAGGCCGACGCCGGCCTCGCGCAGCGCCGGTACGATCCAGTCCTGCGGCTCGCTCGCCGCGGCGGAGCCGACGACCGCCGCCTCCTGGCCCATCGCCTCGCCGTAGAAGCCGATCCGGCCCTGGCGCTGCAGCGCCATCATGCGCGCATCGGTGACGCGGATGCGCAGCATGCCCTCGAACAGCCGGCGCGCGAGCGCGCGATCGAAGCGGCCGATCGCGTCCTCGTCGACGGGCGTACCGTCCTCGCCGAGCAGCTGCAAGAGGCCGCGCGCCTTCGCCTCGTCGTCACCTTCGAAGTACGCGAGCGGGCTCGGCCCCGCGGCGGAGATGGCGTGAACCATGGCGCCACCTTAGCAAAGGCCGCTCGACGCGTGCAGGCTAGCGGGCCGTCCACCACGCGCGCGACTCGAGGTCGTGACACAGCACGTCGGAGTGATCGAGCGCGGTCGCATCGAGGCTCATCTGCGTCCAGGTGGTGGCACCGAGCTGCGGGGTCGACAGCGTCGCGTCACCGTTTTGCTGCGTATCGAACGCGAGCTCGCCGTCCTCACCGCGCAGCGCCAGGCCGGTGCCATCCTCGTTGTCGAGGTAGGTGCCTTCGATCGTGCCGGTGGTCAGCCGGGCCACGAAGCCACCGTTGTCGCAGACGATGAGCATCTCCGTACCGGATCGCTCGTACACGCGGTTGCCGCTGCCCTCGAAGGCGCCGCAGCCAAACGCGGTGCAGCCGGTCTGGGCGATCACGGTGGCGAGGAGGAGGCAGGCGAGGGCGGCGTGGCGCATG
>DAIRFU010000319.1:0-8111 GCA_036794935.1 Kofleriaceae bacterium
CGCTAACCTCGAGAATTCGACGAACCTGCCAAGGTCCGTGGCATCGTGCGCGAGCAGTGGGAGCGACGACCCGGAGATCCACCCGCGGCGGCGGCTCCGATGTCTGCAGGAACGACGCAGGAACGACGGATCGTCGTGCAGCGGCGCCACGACGAGCTCCTGCTGGCCGTCGTACGCCGGACCCGTCGCGGCCGGTGTCCGCCTACTTCGTGCTGACGGCCCCCGGCGAGGAGTCGTTCGACATGCTCACGCAGTTCTTGATCCCGGCGACCGGCCAGCCCGTGCGGCTGCGCGCGACCGGCTCCTTGCAGGTGCGCTGCGTGGATCCCGCGCTGCTCGTCGCACAGTTCGTCGGCCTGCCGTTCGATCTCGTCAACGACGGCGTGCTGCGCAGCGTTTCGCGCAGCGTGGAGCGCATGCTCGGCCGCCTGCTCACGCGCCGCGTGGTCATGGCGGGCACCCCGAACGCGGTCACCGATCCGCAGATGTTGGCGGGCATCATCGAGGAGCTCGTCGCGTACAACCCGGCGGCCGGCGCGGTGTTCGGCGTCGAGCTCGTGCGCGTCGGCCACGTCACGGTCGTCGCCGACGATGGCTCGCGGCCGTGGCAGCAGATGCTGCCGAGCGCGTCGGGGAGCAACCCGCGCATCAACGCGAACGGCGAGCCGAACCTGCTCGAGACGGCGCGCGGCATGCCGCCGCTCAAGAACCCGGCATCGTCACCGCCGCCGGTCACCCAGCGCCCGCAGCATCAGCAGCCGATCGAGGCGTCGGGCGAGATCGTCGTCCACGTGAAGGCCGAGCGCAGCGAGAAGACGACCGCGCCCGGCCACGCGGCCGCATCGTCGCCGGGACTGGCCGCGGCGGTCCCCGACCCGCACCGCGTGATCACGACGCCGGTTCCGCAGCGCGGTGCCCTCGACGTGCCAGCGTCGCGGGAGGAGGAGACGCTGCCGGAGCTCGATCCGTCGCGCCGGCGGCCGGCGAGTGTCGTGGCGACCGGCTCCTCGCCGGGCGATTCGCGGCCGACTCCGCCGGAGCCGCGTGGCGCGATCCTCGGCATCGGCATGTCGCCGATCGGGTCGACGCCCACGCCGGCCCCCGCCGCGACGAGCGACCTGCCGCTGAAGATCGCGCCGGGTGGCCGCGTGCTCGTACCCGGGCCGAACGGGCTCATGCAGTCGGCGACCGTGCGCCAGCTGCTGCAGGGCTACTACGAGCTCGAGGTCGGCGGCTCGGGCGAGACGATCTGGGTGCCGGTCAACGGCGTCGTCCCGGAGTGACTCGCTACGCGAGCATCCCGTCGATGATGCCGCGCGGCAGGCTCGAGTCGCCGAAGCTGTCGTAGTAGCTGTCGTCCTCGTTGCGGATGCCGACCGCGTTGATCAGCGTGTTGAGGAACTTGTTGTGCGTGACGTTGCCGGCATCGATGTACTGGCCGGTGCGCAAGAACCCGCCCGCCTTGCCGGCGAGGACCTGCGGCACGTTGCTCGTCGAGTGCGGCGGCCCGTTCGCCAGATCGTTCGTCCACACCACGACCGAGTCATCGAGCAGCGTGCCGCCGCTCGGGCCGGGGTACTGGGAGAGCTTGTCGAGGAAGCGCTTGAAGATCGCCGCGAAGATCTTATCGATCTCGTGATGGAGCACGTCGGCGTTCTCGATCGGCGTGCCCTCGGCGCCGTCGCTATCGATGCGGTGCGAGATCCGGTGATACGTGTTCTGCAGGACACCGTTGATGGTGTAGCGGGTCTGATCGTTGCCTTCGCCGATCTGCAGCGTGCCGGTGCGCGTCGCATCGCACGCGAACGCGAGCGCGGCGAGCTCGAGCATGAAGTCCGCTACCTCGATGCGGTGCTCGTTCGCCTCGAAGACCGTGTTGATGTCCTCCATCGCCTGCACGCGGTCGTCCGGCAACGTGCACGCCATCGCGACCTCGAGATCGCGGATCGCCTGGAAGTGGGTGTCGAGGCGCTGGCGGTCCGTGGTCGACAGCTCGGGGTTGCCGAGCAGCTCCTGCATCTCCTCGCGCACGAGGTCGTTGACGCTCTTGCGGCGCGTCGCGAGCATCTGCGCGTACTCGGGCGAGCCGGACAGCCCCATCAGGCTCGTGTAGACCGCGAACGGATTGTTGCGGGCGCCGCGCAGCTGCGCCGGCCCGCTGTACGACAGGCCGTGCGCGATGTACGCGGACTGCGGTCCCGCCATCAGCGTGAGCGGCTCCACGCCCGCCTGGTTGAGGCGCTGCGAGATGAACCAGTCGACCGACTCGCCGGTGGCGAGTGACGTCGCGCCCTCGCCGGTGATGTTCGCGGCGGTCAGGCACTGGTTGAGACCGCCGGAGTGGCCACAGCCGGCCGCCGGGAACGCGAAGCGCGTGCCGCGCACGAGCAACAGCTGGTCGGCGTAGTCGGCGAGGATCGACAGCGTTCGATCGCTGTTCTCGTTCGCGAGCGCGTCACGCGTCAGCGGGCCGACCGACCGCGGCCAGAACCGCTCGGGCTCGTCGGCGTAGCCGGCCTGCTGGCAGCCGTTGCCCTGGCGGATGAAGAACGAATAGACCGGTGTCGTCGGCGTCGCGGCGCCTGCCTTGCCGGCCCACCGCACGCTCTCGAGGAATGGCAACGCCACGACGGCGCCACCCACACCGGACAAGAATCGGCGTCGAGTGATCATTGGGCCCCCTTGACGATGGTGCGGACGCGGAACGTGTTGCTCGCGACCACCGCGAGCACGAGCTCCTTGATCGAGAGCTTGTCGGTCAGCGACTGCTCGGCGAGCGCCTCCATGACGCGCTTGTCGGTGCGATCGAGGTCGCGGCCGAGCATGAACTCGAGCAGGTTCGTCGCGTAGCAGGCGTGCACCTCGGGGGAACGCGCGAGCTGCTGCGACAGATCGATCGCGTCGGCGTACTGGATGACGCGGCCGTCGGGGAACGTGTACGAGTCGGCGGTGTTCAGCGGGTAGCCGTGGTCGTCGCCGCGCGCGGCGCCGATCGCGTCGAAACCCTCGAACGCGAACCCGAGCGGGTTGATGATCGTGTGGTGACAGGTCTCGCCGCAGGTACCTTCGCCGGTGACGCTGTCCACCTTCTCGCGGTTCGTGTTGCCGGTCTTGTCCAGCGTGTCCGGGATGTTCGGCGGCGCCGCGATCGGCCGGCACAGGATGCTGAGGTTGATGAACACGCCGCGATGGATCGGATCGGGCTCGGTCAGGGTGGCGTTCTTCGCGAGGAACCCGGCGCGGGTGAGCAGACCCGCACGCGTCGGTGGCAGCTCGACCTCCTGGTAGTCATCCCCGAACGTACCCTCGATGCCGTAGATCTTCGCGAGGTCCGCGTTGACGAACGCGGTGCGCGAGGTGAGCACATCGGCGATGCTGCCATCGCGCGCGATCACGGCGTCGAGGAAGCGCAGCGTCTCCTCCTGCATCTCGACGCCGATCTCCTTGCGCCACTCGGGGAACGCGGTGGCATCCTTGTCGAGGTCGGCGTACTGCGAGACCTTGAACGCCTGGAAGTGAAAGCGACGGAACTGCGCGCGCGCGCGGTCCGTGTCGAACAGCCGGCTTGCCTGCGCGCGGAGACCGTCGGGAGTATCGAGCTCGCCGGACCTGGCCGCCGCGAATAGCTCGTCGTCGGGCATCGTGTTCCAGAACAGGTACGACAGCCGCGACGCGACCTCGTAACCGTCGAGCACGAGCCCGCCCTCGCCCGGCTTGGCGCTGAGCTCGCTGCGATACAGGAAGTACGGCGACTGCAGCATCGTCTGGATCACGAGCCGCACGCCGGCGGTCGTCGCGTCGTGCTCCGGGAACACGGCCGGGGCGCTGTCGAAGATCTGCACGTAGCGGTCGACCTCGGCGTCCTTCAGTGGATGCCGGAACGCGCGCAGGCCGAACGCGGTGATGAACGCGCGGGCGTCGAGGCTCGCGACCTCACCGGCGACGCCGGCGAGCAGCGCCGGATCGCTGACCACGCGCTCGGCGACCGCCTCCGCGGCACGCTGGTAGTCGCGCCACAGGCCGGCGGAGACGCCGAGGCGCGCGATGTTGTTGTCGAACCGGCCGAGCTGCGGGTCCGGCGTGAACGTCGACGCCAACCCGGGTGGCTCCGGCAGGTGGAGCAGATCCTGGACGGTGGCCTCCCACTGGGCGTGGGTGAGTCGCGGGAACCGATCCGCGACGCTGGACGGCTGGTTGCGAACGTCGTTGCCGCATGCGACGACGAGCGAGACGATCGCTATCTGCCAGAGACGGTGCATGCGCAGCTCCTTTGCTGAGGCGCTTCCCCGTCCGCGACGGTAACAGCCACGCGATCCGCGGCCGGCGCGCAAAGCTGGCACCTGCTGTCCGGAGCCTTACATGCACTGCATTCCGTGTACGACGCGGCACCGATCGCGGAGCGATCAGTAGCGTTCGTCGATCGTTAGCTCTTCGGCGTCGAAGATGCGCACCGGGTTCGTCGCGACGTCTTCCTCGCGCGGACGACGGCGGACGACGGGCGCGAACGGCGGCTCGGATCCGCGCGCGGAGCGCTTGCGCGGCAGCGGCTGGACCTTCGCACCCATGGGCTTGCGAAGCGGCGTCGGCGGTGGCGCGACGACCGTGACGGCGGCGGGCGTGAACACCTGCTGGCGCGCCGGCGCGAGCTGCGCGACGAGCGTCGGTGCGGGAGCGGCGGCGAGTACCGGCAGTCGCGGCACGACCATCACGCGCCGCTTCACCGGCACGGGTCCATAGAGCACGAAGAAGATGGCCGCGATCGACAGCGCCGCGGCCACGCATGCAAGGAGAAACAGTTGGCCCAGCACGCCGCCCCCAGGTTGCAAATCTCGGTCCGTGCATGCGCCTTGCAACGCCGCGACATCGCTCCGCAGGTAGCGCGGCATGGTGGTGAGAGTCCTCCCCGCTCATCGCTCGCCGGTCCCGCTCGCGGGCGCCTCGAATTTGCCCAGCGCGGTCGCTCGGGGCTAGGGTCGCGGCATGCGCCCGCTGCTGTATGCCGTGCTCGCGATCGCGATGGCCGCGAGCGCCGCGCGCGCCCAGGACGCGACGACCGACCTCACGACCGACCCGTCAAACGACGCGACGACCGAGACCGGCGACGCGCCGATGGCCGCGGGCCGGCCGACCGAGAAGGGCTCGCTCGGTCTGGGCCTCATCTTCGGCGAGCCGACCGGCATCGCCGCGAAGCTCTACCTGGCCGACGATCGAGCGATCCAGGGCGCCGTCGGGGCGTCGTTCGCCGCCGATGGCTACCAGCTCCACGCCGACTACGTGCTCCACCCGTGGATCCTGCAGGACCGCGACACGTTCGTGCTCCCGGTCTATCTCGGTCCGGGTCTGCGCGCGATCGAGTACCGCGCCGGGCGCGGCAGCGACGCGCACTTCGCGCTCGGTCTGCGCGCGGTGATCGGCATGCTGTTCGACTTCAAGAACGTGCCGCTCGACGTGTTCGTCGAGGTCGCGGGCATCGGCGAGTACGACTTCACCGACGGCTTCGGCCTCGGCCTCAACGTCGGCGCCGGCGTTCGCTACTACTTCTGAAGGCCCGGCACGAACCAGTCGGCGAACCGATCGGGCTTCGCGACGCCCTCGTCGAGCATCACCCGCTCGCCCGCCGCGACGTGGTCGGCACCCTCGCTGCCGCCGAGCAGCTTGCCGAGCTGGTAGCGCGCCGCCGCGCCGTGCAGGCGCATCTCGTGCTCGTCGGCGAGCGCGGCCGCTTCGCGGAGCCTGGCCGCGGCGATCTCATCGTGGGAGCGGCCCGCGACACCGGCCGCGAGCATCGCGGTGAAGATGTGCGCGCGCAGATCGTCGATGCGGGCGAGCTGCTTCACCGCCCGGCGCGCAGCCGCGTGCGTGCCGTCGCAGAGCGCGAGCCGGCCGCGTAGCCACAGCGCCATCGCCTTGACCGTGCTCAGCCGCAGGAGCACCGACCTCTCGAGCCCTTCGAACAGCGGCTCGAGCTCGGGCAGATCGCGCTCGACCGTGTGGTCGTACATCGCGATCTCGGCCCGCGCGTCGAGCTCGTACCAGTGCTGGGTGTGGTACGCGAGGTTCGGCAGCATCCACTTCGCGTCGGCGAGCATGCGCCGCGCACCGTCGGGATCATCGGCCGCGAGCCACAGGCAGCTGCAATAGCGGTTCATCGACGTGGCGACGTAGCGATCGCCGCGGCGGTCGGCATCCTCGACGTACTCCTCGCGGAGCTCGCGCAGCTGCGCCCACGCACCGCGATGTCGCAGCGTGAACGTGAGGAACATGCGCGCGGTCTTGAGCTCGGAGGTGGCACTCGTCGTCTCTTCACGGAAGATTCGCTCGGCCTCGCGGATCCGCTGCTCGGCACTCACGAGCCTGCACACCCAGTAGTCGCACGCCCCCTCGGACAGGAGCAGCTGGCCGCGCACCTTGGGATCGTCGAACGAGGCGGCGATCTCGCGCACGTTCTCGTTCAGCGCGTGCGCGCGCTCGATGCCCCGGCCGCCCTGCGAGCTCTGGTACACGCTCTCGCTCGCGAGCGCGATCGCACACCGCGACGGCTCGCCGATCCGCAGCGCGAGCAGCAGCCAGCGCGCGTTGAAATCGGCGCCGCGGATCGTGTCGACCATCGCGAGGCTGTGGCTCGCCGCCTTGAGCACGTCGAGCCGGAGCAGCGTCTCCGGTGCGATCTCCGTCTCGCGGCGCTCCGTGTACCCGAGGCCGCGGAGCCGCAGCTTCGCGCGCCCCCACAGCACCGAGACGAGCGCGCGCTTCTGCGTCGACGGCATGTCGACGCCGACGTCGGCGAGCAGCTCGGAGAGGATCTCGAGCCCACGCTCGAGATCGCCGACCATCAGCAGCTGCTCGGCGGCCTGGCGGTGGCAGTCGAGGCGCGTCGCCGGATCGGCCTCCGCGGCAGCGGCGAGGAAGACCTGCGCGGCCTCGTGACCGCGGCCCGCGTTCGCGAGCGCCTGCCCCATCTCGATCCGCAGGGCGCGGGTCCATCGCTCGTCGAATTGCCCGCTCCGCAGCGCGATCCCGAACAGGCTGGCCGCCTGATCGAACGCGCCGGCGATCACCGCGCGTTGCGCTGCCGCGACCGCGATCTCGGCGGCGCGCCCGGCCTCGCCGATCGCGTCGAGGTGGCGCAACAGCAGCTCGGGCCGCACGCGCGCGAGCGGCGACGCCTCGATCGCGTAGACGATGCGCTTGTGCCACGCCACCCGCTCCTTGTCGGTCATGCTGCCGCGCACGGCCTCGCTGACGCGATCGTGATAGGGCTCGAGCGCGCCGTCGGCGTTCGCGCTGCGCACGAGGTGAGCGACGCGCAGCATCGCGGCATGGCGCTGGACACTCGCGGGCTCGAAGTCGACCGCGTCGCGCACGACATCGAGCGGCAGCGGCTCGCCGGCCACCGCGAGCACGTCGACGATCGCGCGCGCCTCGAACGGCAGCTCGGCGATGCGCGCGAGGATGGCCTCGTCGAGGTGGACCGGGGTGTCGGGCTCGCCGGGCGTGCCGCGCGTCGCCGCGTAGCGGACCAGCTCGGAGATGTAGAGCGGGTGTCCCTGCGTCTCGCGCGCGATCGCGGCGAGATCGAGATCGAGTGACGGCGCGAACGAGCGGCGCAGGTGATCGACCAGCTCGATCGCCTGCGCCTCGACGAGCGCCGCGAGCCGGATCCGCCGCGTCTCGGCGGTCGCCATCGCGTCGAGCCGTGCGGGCGAGCCGCCGTCCTCCGCCGGGCGCGCGGTGACGACGAGCAGGAGCGGCGGGCTGTCGCGGTGGCGCACGAGATCGCGAGCCAGCACGACGCTGTCGGCATCCGCCCACTGCCAGTCGTCGATCGCGAGCACGATCGGCCGGCGCTGCGAGAGCCGGTGCAGCACCTCGCGCAGCGCGGCGAACGCCTGGTTGCGCTGCTCGTGTGGCTCGCCGAGCACGGCACGGGCTGCCGGCGCGGTGTTCATCGCCGGGACGCCGCCGAGGATGGGGAACATGCGGACGAGCAGCTCGGGGTTGCGCGGCAACAGCGCGGCGACCTCGACGTCGGAGAGCCGGCGCAGGTGGCGCGCCAGCGCGTCGATCACGGTATCGAACGCCTTGTACGGCACCGACTCGCGCTCGTAGCA
>DAIRFU010000904.1:0-2252 GCA_036794935.1 Kofleriaceae bacterium
CGGGTCGCACGCGGCTCGTCAACTGGTTCGAGATCGACGGTAAGTTTCATCTCGTGGACTTGCCCGGCTACGGCTACGCCGAGGTCAGCCGCGCGATGCGCGAGAGCTGGCGCCCGCTGATCGAGAGCTACCTGTCGGAGCGCAAGACGCTCGCCGGCGTGCTGCTCCTGATCGACGTTCGCCGCGGCGCGCAGGACGAGGAGCTCGACTTCGTGCCGTGGCTCGAGGCGCGCACCACGCCGATCGTCGTCGCGCTGACCAAGTCCGACAAGCTCGCCAAGAACAAGCGCATGCTCGAGGTCAGCAAGGCGAAGAAGCAGCTCGGCCTCCGCCGCGATCCGGTCGCGGTATCCGCGCAGTCCGGCGAAGGTATCGACGCGCTGTGGCGGGCGATCGTCGGACTCGTCAAGTGAACGAGCTCGTGATCGCGCCCGCCACCGAGGCCGACATCGACTCCATCGACGCGATCGAGCAGCACTCGTTCAAGTCGCCCTGGTCACGTGACACGTTCCGCGCGGAGCTGCTCCGCGAGTGGGCGCGCGTCGACGTCGCGCGACTCGATGACCAGGTCATCGCGTTCTGCAACTACTGGCTCGTGACCACCGAGCTCCACATCCTCGCGCTCGCGACCCACCCCGATCATCGCGGCCGCGGCATCGCGGGCCGGCTGCTCGAGCACGTGCTCGACGTCGCGCGCCGCGCCGGCTGCGCGCTCGCCACACTCGAGGTGCGGCGCTCGAACGTCCCCGCGATCGCGCTGTACGAGCGTGCCGGGTTCTCGACCGTGCACGTGCGCGCGCGCTACTACCAGGACGACGAGGATGCCCTCGTCATGCTGTGTGGGCTGACTACTTGAAGCCGCCGCCGACGCTGACGCTGTCGGGCGGCTCGCGCGTCGAGTAGTAGATGCCACCGCCGACGAGCCCGGCGCCGATCGCGATGCCGGTCAGCACGTACCACTTCTGGTACCAGGCGGTGCCGCCGCCGCGCCGGGACAGCACGGCTTCGACCTTGATCTCGCTGTCCGGTGCCAGCTGCACCGTGGTCGTGAACGGGACGAAGCCGGGCTTCTCGACCTTGATCGGGTACCTCGCGGGAGCCCGCAGCTTGAGCGGCGGGATCGGGGTGACGCCGCGCCGCGTGCCGCTGACCGAGACCGTCGAGGCGGGCTCGCTCGCGGAGATCGCGATGATGCCGAACCGCAGGAAGTCCGCCGGAGGCAGCAGCTTCGCGAGGTAATAGCCGAGCTGATCGGCGCTCGGCGCCGCGTTCGCGGCGAGCGACTCGGCGATACGCACGCTGACCGTCCGGGTGCGGACGTTGATGCGCTGCATGGTCAAGATCACGTCACCGAGCTCGCTGATGCCGACGAGCACGACCTCGGCGGCGCCGACCTTCGCGCCGATCCGCGCGACGCAGTCTGGCTCGCCGGCACACTTGACGATCGCCTGCTCGAGCTGCTCGCCGTAGAGCGCCCGCGTCTGGTCCGGACCGAGCACCTGGAGCGAGGTCTGGCGCGACATCTCGGCGACGAGCTCGTCCACCACGTTCGGCAGCGCCGACGAGCCGGCGCGATACTCGATGACGACGACCTTGCGCCGGGGATCGAGCTCCGCGCGCGCCGACGCGGCGAGCACGCAGACGATCGCGATGGCGAGTGGCAGCCTCATCGCGCTCCGAACAGGGCGCCGACCGAGAGCGGCAGGTAGTCACCTTGTGTCGATTGCTCGGCCTGCGGGGGATCGTCACACTCCCACATGTCGAAGATCGCGCCCGAGCGCATCGCGGTGATCTGACAGTGGGCACGCACCCGCTGCGCGACCGAGGAGCTCGCCAGATCGACGAGCATCCAGTCCGCGCTCTCGGTCTTCAGGCACGGCAGGATCACGGTGCCGAACCCGCTGTCGACGAGGCTCTCGATGTAGAAGTTGCTCTTCGTCACGATCGAGACGTACTGGCCGCCGGGGAGCGCCACGAGATCGAGCGGCACGGTGCCCATCGGGTGGAGGACCTGCGCGTGCTGGCGCGCCATGTCGCGCGCGTCGACCATGGTCTCGCGCCGCTCCGGCAACTCGAGCGTGATCGGATCGCCGCCCGCGATCGGCAGCGACTGGACGAGCACGCGCGCGCCCTGGGTGACGTAAGCGACACGGTCGGTCGTGGTCTCCGGGCATGCCGTCGACGAGGACGACGTGCACGCGCCGTTGCACACGGGCGTCGACGGCGCGGTACCGACCGAGTAGATCCGGTCG
>DAIRFU010000320.1:0-3095 GCA_036794935.1 Kofleriaceae bacterium
GGCTCAGCCTCGTGGCGCTCGGCGCGACCGAAGCCGAGCCGCGCGCAGGGCGAGGTCCGCCGTCCATGGAGGCGGAGGGCATTGCCTCGTGGATATTGAAGCTCGCCTCATGCCGGTTGCGGTTGCGGTTGCGGTTGCGGTTGCGGTTGCGGCTGCGGCTGCGGCTGCGGCTGCGGTTGCGGTTGCGGCCGTTCTCGTTCCCGCTGCCGTTCCCGTTCCCGCTGCCGTTCCCGTTCCCGCTGCCGTTCCCGTTCCCGTTCCCGTTCCCGTTCCCGTTCCCGCTACCGCTACCGCTACCGTTCCCGCAGCCGTTCCCGCTGCCGTTCCCGTTCCCGTCGCTACGGGCTCACCACGACGAACGAGAGTTGATAGTACGTATCCCTCTCCTTCGGCGCCGGCGTCTGCAATCTCTCCGCATGCTGCTGCACGCACCGCCGCGCCGTCTCGATCTCCTCCGCCGGCACGTCATCGAGCGTGAGCAGGTTGCTCACCTTCGCGCCCACGGCGGGGATCCGGTAAATCGGCCTGTCCCTGACCGTCTCTGCCGTCCGCGGTCCATGCCGCGTGACGGTCACCTGAAACGCACTCGACGGCAGCTTCGCCATGCACTGGCGCATCGCGACCAGCGGACGCTGCAGCGCCTTCTGCATGTCCTCGACGACGATCGCCGACGTTCCCGTGCTCGTGATCGTCTCCCGCGCCGGCATCTTCATCGCCGCGAGGTCGCGCACGTGCTCCTCCGCGCGCTTCTTCCACGGACTGTCCCCGGCGAGCTTCACGTAGTGTCGGAAGTAGAGAAGCGCGTACTCGGGCTTGGGCAGCGCGTAACGAAATGCGAGGCCGGAGACGTAGTCGTACTCGTCCGTGCCGAGCAGCGGCAGCGGCGGCTTCTCGATGTACGTCCGCGAGGCGTCATAGCGCGCCGCCATCTGCGCGTGCTCGAGAGCCTCGGTTGGCCGGCGCGCACGATCGTACGCCGTCATGAGCAGCCAGCGCGTGAGCCCGTTGGACGAATCGAGATCGAGGGCGGCATCGAGGGCGTCGATCGCCTCGTCGAGCTTGCCGAGTGCGATGCGGACCTCGCCGAGGCGCATGAACAGCTCGCCGCGCTGGACCTTCGCACTCGCGGAGGCGCGCATGTACGTCGCCTCGGCCTCGGCGTGGTGACCGGCGCGCGCCTGGCAGTTGCCGAGATCGAGGCGGGCGCGCGTGCGGGCGTTTGGATCCGCGAGCTTGCCATCGGCCTCGACGTGCGCGAGATCGCCGGCGCACTTCCCCCAGTCCTGGAGGGCGAGGTAGAGCTGACCGCGCACGAGGTACGCCTCGGGCGCGCTCGGCAGGCGCGCGATCGCGGCGGTGAGCTTCTCGATCGCCGACTGCCGATTCTCGGGCGTGTCATGCTCGATCAGCCGCTTCGCGTCGCGGACGAGCTCCTCGTACGGGCCGCGGTCGGGATGAAGGGTCGCTTCCCAGAGGCCCGAGCGGCGCTCCTGCTCCAGCTCGGGATCGGGCGTGACCGGCGGGTACTTCTTCGACTGCGCCCATGCCGCGTGCGTGGCGCCGAGCACGCACAGCGCGATCAGGACGCGCTTCATCGGAACAGCTCCGGCCAGGGCGGATCGATCGGCACGCGCCTGTGCTTCTTGCGCGCGTTCAGCACCTTCAGGTGTTCCTTCGCGCGTGGCTGGAACTCGGCGTGCGCGCCCGAGGCGATGTACTTGGTCCAGTTCTCGATCGCCTGGTCGTCGAAGCCGAACGCCTCGTCGACGAGCGCGAAGTAGTAGTACTTCTCGCCCGCGGGCACGAAGAACGTGACGCCCGCCGCGACGGAGCGGAAGAACATGTCGCGCTGCTGCGGGCCGAGCGAGCGCATGATCTCGAGTGCCTGGCGCGAGCCCTCGTAGCGGTCGAGCGCGACGGCGTAGCCGTACCAGGTCGAGGTATCGGACGCACCGCGCAGCGCCTCTCGATAGGTCTCGAGCGCTTGCTCCATGCGGCCGAGCATCATGTACGTCTCGGCGAGATTGCCGAGCACCCGCTCGGAGGTGTCGGTGCCATCGTGGCGCGCGAGGATCTTCTCGTAGTCCGCCGACGCCGCCTGCAGGTCCTGCTTCGTCGCGAGCTTCGTGTGCAGGATCGCGCGCTCGAACAGGATCTCGGTATCGCCGATCACGTTGACGGTGAGGCGAGGATCGAGGGGTGCGCGCGCCTCGAACGCGTCCCACGCCTCGATGATCTGGCGGGCCCGCGCGCGATCGAACGCGCCGACGGTCGGATCGCAGAGCAGCGAGGTGATCGGCCGCGCGAAGGTATCCGTGCAGTCGAAGTAGAACGAGTAGAGCAGCATGCCGATGCGGTAGTACGGCTCGGCGGCGGTGGGCCGGGCGGCGGCCGCGGCGCGATACGAATCGACGGCGAGCTGGAGCTGGTGCTTGATCGCCCGGTACGACGCGCTGCTGGTGGTCGCCTGCAGCGCGTGCTCGTCGCCTTGCCGCATCGCCGTGTCGTAGGCCTCGCGCGCGGCACGCTCGGGCTTGTCCTGATCGGTCGCGTCCTGCCAGACATTCGCCCGCGCCGGTGAGGCCGCAAGCGAGAGCGCGAGCGCGAGCGCGACGACACAGCTGCGAATCACGGGTGCACCATGGGACGGTGGTGGAGGCGAATGCGCGGCCCGAGGCTGCGAGCCGCGGGCGCCCGGCGCTGGGCATCGATCGACCTGATGTGCTCGAGGGCGCGGTGGCGGTACGGCTGGTCGCCGGCCGCGGCGTAGAGCGCCCACTCGGCACGCGCCTCCGTGTAGTGGCCGACGGCCTCGTAGAGCAGGCCGTAGTAGTAGTGACGATCTTCGGCGGGCGCGAACCGCATACCGGCGAGCACGTTCTGCACCATGGCACCGAGCTGGCCCTGGAGCACGTTCTGCATCCGATCGAGGACCTCGAAGGCGGCGCCGCGCTGCTCGTCGCGGTCGTACTGCACCGCGAGCGCGAAGCTGACGAGCGTGAGCTCGTTCGGGTAGTACTGCACCGCGGTCGGGAGGTTGTTCGCGAGCACGTCGATCGCGTCGGTCATCTGGCCGCGCGCGGCGAGGGCGTTCG
>DAIRFU010000320.1:3105-8109 GCA_036794935.1 Kofleriaceae bacterium
GGACGAGGATCTGCGCGCTGAGCGGCTGGCCGGCGCTGATCGGCATCTGCGCCGCGCGCAGGTAGCGGATGGCCTCGTCGAGCTTGCCGAGCCGCAAGTAGATGATGCCGAGCCGTCCCGTGATATCGGGGCCGGTGTTCTCGATGCCGGCGACATCGATCGCGGCCTGAAAGGCCTCGATGGCCTCGCGTGTCTTGCCGTGCTCGTCCGCGGTCTGGCCGAGCAGGCGGAGCACGTCGAGGTTCGCGGGCGCGAGCCGGCGCGCGTAGCGGAGCATGCCGTAGACCTCGCGATAGAACCGAACGCGCTCGAGGCCGGTCGGGTCGTAGTCGCTGTACAGCGCCGTGTCCGCCGTGTTGAGCGCCTGCCGGGCCTTGAGGACGATCATGTCGACCTCGTCCTTGTGGGGCGCCAGCATGTCGCGCCAGAAGTTGCCGCGGTCCGGATCGACCTGCGGCGGCTGCGCGGGCATCGCCACGACATCGGCCTGGGCCACGCGTCCCGCGGCAACCAGCACCGACACCAGCAGCGCGAGGCGGTTCACGTTCGAAGTATGCCGGTCGGCCCGCGGCCTTGCCAGGCGACTGCAGCCCAGCCCGTCACCGGTGGGCTCTCCTCGATCTGGGGTCCCGCCCCTCCGCAGGGATTGCATGGATCAAGCGCAATTCCGGTGGGTTGGGACACAGAACGGGATGGCCCACCCCTTGCTGTAGGTGTCGGTGTGGACCGCGGAGTCATGAAAGCGGCGAGCGAGCTGTTCGAAGCCCGTCAATTTCCAGGCGTCGTGGCGCTGGTGAGTGATGCGTTAGAGCACGCGCCAGACTCCGTGGCCCTGCTGCTCATGCGCGCTCGCGCGCAGATCGCGCTCCGACGCGATCTCGAGGCGCAGACCGATCTACGCGAGATCATCCGCCTCGATCCGCAGTGCGGCGTCGCCTATCGCCTGATCGGCGAGCTCGCCGCGCGCCGCGACGAGAACGAGTCCGCTGCCATCTTCTTTCGCGAGGCGCTGCGCCTCGATGCCGACGATCGAGAAGCCGCCGACTGGCTCGCGATCGTCGAGACCACCGTTCGACCAGCCGCGGTAGCAAACAAACTCCCGGCACCCGCTGCCGCGGCTGGTCGTTTTCCTCATCCGGGCAGTCAGCCCCGCTTCGCGAAGGGCACGTATTCGCCCGACGAAGACCGCGCGACCGCACCGATCATGCTGGATCGGGCACTCGCGCCGCGCCCGCCGATGCCCGCACCGGCACGCGTCGGCACCGGATCGTCGCCGACGCTGCAGGCCTACGAGAGCGCGGACGACGAGCCGCATACGCACCGCGGCGCGCAGCCGCTCCGCCGTCCGCTGTCGCAGACGCCACATCGGGGCTCGTTCCCCGAGCTGCCCGGCTTCGGCGACTACCTGGTCTCCACCGGCATCCTGACCCGCGAGCGCTTGCGCGCCGCGCAGGCGTATCAGCGCTCGATGAAGGTCCAGCTGTCGACGGCGATCGTCACGCTCGGCCTCGCCACCCCGCAGCGCATCGAGTGGGCGGCGGTCGCGCACCAGTCGCAGCGCGCCCGCGAGCGGTAGCCGGCGGCTCGGTTATAGAAGCCGGCCGGCCCGGATCGCGCCGCGTGAACTGGATTTCGCGCGACTCTTGCGAGCATCATCCGCGCGAGGTAGCCGCGTGATCCGAAATCGTCTCTACGTGCTCGCGCTCGTCGCCGGCGCGTGCAACTTCGACCACGGCGCGTCCGTCACGCCGGATGGGCCGCCCGGGGAGGTCACGGTGTCGTTCGACAGCGCGTCGAGCATGGTCGACGAGGCATCGGGGACGGTCGACATCCCGGTGACGCTGTCTGGCCCGGCGACCGAGACCGTCACGGTCGACTACGCGACCGGCAGCGGGACGGCGGTGCAGCCCGACGACTTCACGCTGCCCGGCGGCATGCTGACGTTTCTGCCCGGCGAGACCGAGCAGACGATCACGGTCGCGATCGTGAGCGACGCGATCGAGGAGGACGACGAGACGATCGTCGTCGAGCTGTCACAGCCGGCCGGCGCTTCGCTCGGCACGACCACCACGCACACGCTGACGATCAGCTCCGACATCCTGCCGCGCGTGTCGTTCGTGGACGCGGCCGCATCGTCCGCGAGCGAGGCCTCGAGCCCCGAGGTCGAGGTGCGGCTCGACCGCGCGCCGTCCGCCGAGGTCACGGTCGAGCTCGGCGTCGCCGGCACCGCGTCGGCGGCCGACCGCGGCGTCACCGACGGCCAGGTGATCACGTTCGCGGCGAACCAGACCAGCCAGCTCGTGCCGCTCGGCATCGTCGAGGACGGCATCGACGAGGGGGACGAGACCGTCGAGCTCGCGCTGCAGAATCCATCGCCGGGGCTGATGCTCGCGAGCGCCGATGTCACGCGGACTCACACGATCGTCGACGACGACGATCCGCCGACGGTGGCGTTCGCCCAGGCGACGGCGGCGGTGAACGAGGCGATGACGACGGTCGATCTGACGGTGCAGCTCTCGGCCGCGAGCAGCTTCGCGGTCACCGTGCCGTTCTCGATCGCCGGTGCGAGCACGGCGGACGGCTCGGAGGACTACACGCTGGCGACCGCGTCGCCGCTGATGATCCCGGCGGGGATGACGAGCGCCACGATCTCGTTCGACATCCAGGCGGACTCGCTCGACGAGGCGAACGAGACCGTGATCGTCGATGTCGGGACGCCGACGAACGCGACGCTCGGCGCGATCGCGAGCGAGACCCTGACGATCGCCGACGACGATACGGCGCCGACGGTCGCGTTCACGTCACCTGGCTCGATGCCGAACGAGGGCGACTCGAACATCACGCTCACCGTGCAGCTCTCGGACATCAGCGGCCAGGACGTCACGGTCCCGTACACGATCGGCGCGGCGACCACCGCGACGGCCCCCGCGGACTACACGATCGCGCCGGCCTCGCCACTCGTGATCCCGGCGGGTGAGACGAGCACGACGATCACGATCGCGATGAAGGAAGACACGCTCGACGAACCCGACGAGCAGGTGATCGTCGCGCTCGGCACGCCGACCAACGCGACGCTGGGGATGCCGGCGACGTACACGTTGAAGATCCGCGACGACGATCAGCGACCCGACGTCTCGTGGAACCCGGTCGAGTCAAACCTGACCGAGGACGAGGGCACGCACCCGGCGAACCAGCCGCGCTCGGTGACGCTCACGCTCGTGCTGAGCGCCGCGTCGGGTCAGCCGGTGATGGTGCCGATCCTGTACACCGGCACGGCCACCGTTGGCACGGACTACACCGGGCCCGCCTCGGTGATGTTCGCGGCCGGCGCGACGAGCGCGGACGTCGTGCTCTCGATCGTGCGTGACTCGATGAAGGAGACCGGGCCCGACGAGACGATCGTCATGACCATCGATTCGATGAACGTGACGAACGCGGGGACGCAGATGCCGGTGGTCCGGACGTACTCGATCAAGGACGACGACTGACCAGGCACGGCAGTTGCTCCGCGGGAGTGTGAAGGAGGACGTCATGCGAGCGCATCCCTGGATGCTCGTCGGCGCCGCACTCGCCTTCGCGCCTGCGGCCGTCGCCGAAACACCCGAATCGGAGACCGTCACCGAAGTATTCTTCCCGTTCGACTCCGCCGAGCTCGGCGCGGAGGCCACCGCCGCTCTCGACAGCGCGGCAAACGCTGCCGACGAGGCCGAGCGCGGCAGGGTGGTCCTGTCCGCCCACGCCGATCCGCGAGGCACGGCGCCGTACAACGTCGGTCTCAGCGTGCGGCGCGCGGAGGCCGTACGCGATTACCTCGTCCAGCGCGGTGTCGATCGCGACATGATCGTGCTCGAGATGTACGGAGAGGACGGAGCCCCGCGCGACACGTTCGCCGAGGACCGTCGCGTCAGCATCGGGCTGACCGAGCAGCCTCTCTACACGATCATCGACCAGGCGCTGCCGGCTGCGACGGCCGTGACCTGGGGCCGCCCTGCGACGACCGCGGAGATCGAGGGGCCACTGCGCGAGCGCCCGCCCGAGCAGATGGCGCGGCGCTAGCGCACGGCGCTCTCGGGTTCGCCCCGGACCCTCGAGGTCAGTAGCTGTAGCCGACGAGCGCCGACATCAGCTTGATGGAGTCGGTCGCGCCGTCCGCACGCCTGTCGTCACCCGGGGCATAGGTGAACTGCCACGAGTAGCTCATCACCGTGCCCTCGACACGCGCGCTGATCGCGCCGAGCTTGATCAGCATGCCGACCGAGCCGCGCAGGCCGCTCGTGCTCGCGCGCTGGAACCGCGCGCCGACCGCCCCGCCATCGAGCACGATGCGGTTCTCGCCGCTGATGTACGGCTCGAGGGCTCCGGCAACCAGCGACAGCCTGCCGCCGAGGCGCACCGACTGGTAGCTGGTGTCGGGCATGAGGGCGAGGTCCCGGCTGTCTTTGCCGTCGAACGCGAAGCGGTCCTGGACGAAGCCGCCGCTCGCCTCGACGCCGAACGAGCCGAACACCCAGCGCTGGCGCAGGCTGACCTCGAACCCGCTCCACTTCGTCTGCACGGTGTCCATCAGGTTGCCCTGCACCGTCTGTCCGGCGACCGGGAACTGCACGCGCCCGAACAGGGAGAGCCCGTGCAAGAGCCCGACGCCGAGCATGCGGCCGGGCCACAGCTCGACGGCAGGCCCGGCCATCACCTGGCCGCCCTCGGTCTCGTCGCGCAACGTCTCGGTCGTCATCGAGCTCTCGTACGTGAACTCGCGGAAGCCGACGTCGAACGCGACCGCCGCGGTGATGTACGCCGGGCGCGGCCGGCCGTCGGCGCTGCCCGTGATCGCGGCAGCGCTGCCGCTGCCGGCGCCACCTCCGCCCTCCTCGTCGTCGGTGATCGTGGGGGTATCGTCGATCGCCGCGAGCTTGGGTTTGATCACGAGCTCGTCGCCGGTCGAGACCTCGATGATGTCGTCGAACACGCTCTGCCCGGTTGCGACGCAGGCGTTGACCGGGGCGC
>DAIRFU010000321.1:0-8092 GCA_036794935.1 Kofleriaceae bacterium
GTACCGCCGACCTGGTCCGGGCCGACTCGGACGCCCTGGACCGGCTCGCCGCCGGCGTCCCGACCGGACCTGACGGACTGCCCGGCGAGCTGGACGTGATCACCCTCACGTCGCTCGATCCCGCCGTCCGGGGCCGGGTGCTGCGAGGCTGGCTCCGCCGGTGCGGGGTCGGCGCTCCGACGTCGGCGCACCTCGCCGCGGTGGACGCGCTCGTCACCGACTGGCACGGGCAGGGTCCGGTGGCGCTGCCCGGCACCTCGGTCGAGGAGATCCGCACGTCGGCCAATCAGGTGCTCGAGCACCTCATCGTCGGCGCCGGCCTCGCCGCGCTCGTCGTGCTGCTGTTCCTCGGCTCGTTGCGCTCGACGATCATCGCCGCGATCGCGATCCCGGTGTCGATCGTGTCGACGTTCGGCCTGATGATGATCGCCGGCTTCACGCTCAACATGATGACGCTGCTCGCGCTCGCGCTCGCGGTCGGCATCGTGATCGACGACGCGATCGTCGTGCTCGAGAACATCTACCGGTTCATCGACGAGAAGCGGATGAAGCCGTTCCCCGCCGCGATCCTCGCGACGAAGGAGATCGGGCTCGCCGTGCTCGCGACGACGCTGTCGCTGATGGCGGTGTTCCTGCCGGTCGCGTTCATGAGCGGCATCGTCGGCCGCTTCCTGTACAGCTTCGGCCTCACGATGGCGTTCGCCATCGCGGTGTCGATGATCGTCGCGTTCTCCCTGACGCCGATGATGGCGGCGCGCATCCTGCCCCCGCCGCCGCCCGAGGGCGAGCACCGGCGCCGCTCGTTGCTCGAGCGCGCCAGCGACTTCGTGTACCGGCCGATCGCGCGCCTGTACTCGGGCGTGCTCGCGTTCTGCCTGCGCCACCGCTGGGTGGTCGCGATCGCGATCATCGGCTCGTGCGCGAGCACGATCCCGATGGCGAAGAAGGTCGGCGGCGACTTCTTGCCGGTCAACGACGAGGCGCAGTTCGAGATCTACGTCCAGGGCCAGGAGGACAGCTCGCTCGAGACGACGACGCTGATCGCGGAGCGCCTCGCGCGCAAGACCCGCCAGATCCCCGAGGTCGACTCCACGCTGACCAGCGTCGCGTACAGCGACCAGCGCCAGCCGAACATCGCGAGCGTCTACGTCCACATGACCGATCCGGAGACGCGCACGCGCAGCCAGGCCGAGGTCATGGAGCAGGTCCGCAAGGAGATCCTGCCCGACGTCCCGACGGGCACGCGCGTCGCCGTCCAGCAGGTCAACGACTTCTCGATCGGCGGCCAGAACGCAGTCGTCTCGTACGTCATCTCGGGGCCCGACCTCGACAAGCTGGAGCACTACGGGCACGCGATCCTGGACCGGATGGGGAAGGTGCCCGGCGTCGTCGATCTCGACTCGAGCCTCGTCGATCCCGTCGACGAGACCGCGGTCAAGCCGGACCTCGATCGCGCGGCGATGCTCGGCGTCGATCCGCAGGCGATCACGGCGACCCTGAACGTGCTCGTCGGGGGCGTCGAGGCCTCGACGTTCGAGGATCGCGGCGATCAGTACCCGGTGTTCCTGCGCGCGGCGGAGCGCTTCCGCAACGACCCGCGCGCGCTGCAGCTGATCGGCGTGCCCTCGAGCACGCTCGGCACGGTGCCGCTCGCCGACGTGATCAAGCCGAGCACCGGCAAGGCGATCTCGAAGATCACGCGCCAGAGCCGCGAGCGCGCGGTGACCATCACGATGAACGTGTCGCCCGGCTTCAACGAGTCCGCGATCGTCGCGGAGCTCGAGAAGGCGGTGAGCGAGCTCGACCTGCCGCCCGGCTACACGGCCGAGCCGTTCGGCCGCAGCAAGGAGATGGCGAAGATGGCCAAGGCGTTCATGTTCGCCATCATCCTCGCCGTCGTCTTCATGTACCTCGTGCTCGCCGCGCAGTTCGAGTCGCTGCTCTATCCGCTCATCATCATGCTGTCGCTGCCGCTGACCGTGCCGTTCGCAGTGCTATCACTGCTGCTCACCGGCGGTAGCCTCAACATCTTCTCGATGCTCGGCATCATCGTGCTGTTCGCGATGGTCAAGAAGAACGCGATCCTCCAGGTCGATCACGCGAACGGGCTGCGCCGGCAGGGGCTGCCGCGTACCGAGGCGGTGCTCGCCGCGAGCCGTGACCGCCTGCGGCCGATCCTGATGACCACGTTCGCGTTCGTCGCCGGCATGCTGCCGCTCATCACGAGCCAGGGCATCGGGTCCGGGTTCTCGAAGGCCATGGCGAGCGTTGTCGTCGGTGGTCAGCTGTTATCGCTGCTCCTCACACTTGTCGCCGTGCCGGTCATCTACACGTGGTTCGATGACCTCGCGATGTGGCTCGGGCGGCGCTGGGCGCGAATCCGCCGCGTCTTCACGGACAAGGAGCCGCCCGATCGCGGCGCGGAGGAAGTCGGCGTCGTCGATATTCACGCCGTCTCGAAGACCCACAGCTGACACGTCTGCGACGTGCGCTTCGCAGTCGCGCTCCGGAGCACGACTTTACGAACGATCAGGGTTCCGATCCGGTTTCGGGTTTGGTATGACGCCACTCCTTCAAGCCGATCGTGCTCGTGATCATGACGAAGACGACTCGCAACCATCGTTCCGGCCGAGACCTTCGCACGCTGTTGCACGTTCCCCAGCACGACCTGCAGGCGCAGGTGACGAGCAGGCTGGAGCGCCTGGGCTTCCCGACACTGCGCCCGGCGCACGTCCAGGTCCTCAACGCGGTCTCCGCCGAGGGTGTCCGGCTGGCGGACCTCGTCGCCGCCGTGTCGCTCCCGAAGCAGACGGTCGGTGACCTGATCGACGATCTCGAGACCATGCGGATGGTCGAGCGCTTCCCCGACCCCGACCACGGCGTCATCAAGCGCGTTCGGCTCGGCCCCAAGGGCCGGTCGTGGGCGACCGAGGTCAAGCGCGTCGCAGCCGCGACCGAGGCGAAGTGGGCCACCCGGCTCGGCTCGAAGAAGATGAAGTCGCTCCGCGCCTTGCTCGAGGAGCTGGCCGCCACCGTCGAGGAGCGGCCGAGCACTCGCGTCAACGGCGCCCGCCACAAGCGCGGCTAGGGCAGTCGGCTACACGCGACGTCTACTTGTCCCGCGGGACGCGTTCGGGCCAAGGTGCTCGCGTCGCTCGCACGCTCGCGACACTCGTCGATCGCTTGCCCTCACTTGTTCTCGCCGACGAACGTGTAGATGAACGACGCCTTCATGATGGTGTCGAGCGAGGACGCCTCAGGGGCGAAGCCCATCGCGAGGTTCTTGACCCCCAGCGGGCTCGGCCGATGGTCGTACTTGGCCTCGATCGAGGTCTGGAACGCGAGGTTGAGGCCGATCTTCGCGGAGATGGCGACCTTCGCGTTCACCCGCGTGTCCTGGAAGGGGCCGCCGTCCTTGCCGGTGGCGAGGTCGAGCGTGTTCATGTTGGTGAGCAGCTCGATCGACGCGTCGAGGTCCGCGCCCTCGGTCATCGCCGCCTTGTGGCCAATGAACGCGCGCAGCGAGTGAATCGACAGGGCGTCGCCCATCGCGATGAGATCCTCGCGCGAGTAGTCGTAGCCAAACTCGCCGAGCGTGAGCGCCTTCTCCGACTTGTAGAGGCTGCGGCTGTAGCCGATCTGGCCGCCAAAGACGAGCTCCTTGCCGGCGGGCACGTCGCGGCTCGCGAGCGCGGCAACGAAGAGCGAGTTGAGCTCGGTGAGAAAGCGGTCGTAGCGCAGCTTGCCGGCGAGCGTCTCCGCGGTGAGCGTCTCGGTCGAGATCAGCTCGCTGTCGTCGTCGATCGTGCCGTTGCCGTTGCGATCGAACAGCACCCAGAGGGCCGACTTCGCGTACGCGGCGCTCGCCTCGAGGCTCAGCTTGTTCTTGCCGGTCTTGCGCGACGCCTTGACGCCGCCGGTCGCGGTGATCGACTCGGAGTTGCCGGTCGTGAACACGAGGCCGGCCTCGGCGGTCGCCTTCCACTCGACCTCCTTGACGTCCTTGACCTCGTCGTACTTGCTGTATTCGAACTTCTGGGCGGCCGCCGGAGAGGCGAGGGCCATGAACGCGATGACAATAACGGGGCGCATTGCGCGCCAGACTAGCCATTTACGGATCACTTCGGAATAGCGCGCAAGCGATAGCCGAACCGATGACGCGACTCGATGAGATCGCCGATTTCGGCCTTCATCAGCGCGCGGCGAACGCGGCGCACGAGCTGCTTGACGTGATTCTCGCTCGGCTCGCGGGTATCCCACGACAGGTCCGCGATCAGCTCCGACGACCGCACGAAGCCGCGCACGAGCTCGGGCTGGTGCACCTCCGACGCCATCCGCTTGATCATCAGCGCCATCAGCTCGAACTGCGTCGTCGTCAGCTGCGCCTGCTTGCCGTCGACCTCGATGAGGCCGCCACCGCCGCCGGTCGGCTCGTGCAGTGCGAACTGCATTCTGGGCAGCCCGACGTCGGTGTGCTCGTCCTCGAACGCATCGTGGTCGACGGTCTGCGCGTGGCGGTTGAGCACGCTCGGCGGTCGGATGGTCGTCGTGACGGTACGCGCCGACTTCGCAGGCGGCAGGCGGGCGACGTCATCGACCAGGTAGAACGCGATGTGGCCGAACCGGACGCGATCGCCGGGCTGCAGCGCGACGGTCGATTCGACGAGCTTGTCCTCGACGTACGTGCCGTTTGCCGAGCCGAGGTCACGGATCGACCACGTGGTGCCGTCCAGCGTCAGCTCCGCGTGCGAGCGCGACACGCTCGGCTCGAGCACCGCGATGCCGTGGTCGTCGACCTGGCGGCCGATGCGCGCGTGCGCGTCGAGCTGGTGCGGCCGGCCCCAGATATCGATCAGCGCCGCCGGCGTGGGCGACTGCACGCGAGTCAGGATCTGCTCCTGGCTGATCTTGATCGGACTCGCCAGCTCGTCGCGACACTCTTCGCAGAGCACCCCCACGTCGGCGGGTCGCGCGGAACATACCGGGCACCTCACGCGAGCATCGTATCACTAACCCCAGAGAGCGTCTGGTTTGAGCTCGTACGCGTCCGTCTCGTCGGAGCGCATAGTCATTATTCCCAGCTCGGGTACGCGCGGCCCTGCACCGGGGCCTCCTGGCGTCGCGGTGAGACCGCGAGCACGAACGGGAACGAGCGGGCCGCGACGCCGTCGTCGCCCGCTGTCATCACCTGGAAGTGCAGGTGAGGCGTCGACGAGAATCCGGTGTTGCCCGAGAGCGCGAGCTCGTCGCCGCGCTCGACGCGCTGGCCCACGGTCACCTTCACGCCGCTCGGCGCGAGGTGCATGTACTCGCCGATCGTGCCGTCGTCATGGCGGACGAGCACGAAGTTCGTTCGGCTGTACTCGAGGAAGTCGGGCGTTGTCCCGGCGTCCTGCGCGGCGGCATTCGTCGCGACGACGAGGCCGGGCCGCGCGGCGAGCACGGGCGTCGCGACCGGGCAGTCGAAGTCGACCGCGTACTCGTTGGAGCCGTGGTGCGAGAACGCGCCGTGAAATCCCTGGAGCACCGAGAACGTGCTGCCGGCCGGATAGGGAAGGCGGTACGCGTACGGTGCGGGCGTCGCCGCCGGATCGCCGAAGCGTGCGCTCATCGCGAGCTCGCGATGAAACGCGCGGTGCATGTCGCGGATCCGCAGCATGGTCAGCACGACCGGCGAGCCCGCGCCGTTCGGCCGGTACGCCGCCGGTAGCACCACGGTGCCCTCGATCGGAGCGGTCGGATCGAGGTTGTCGAGCGCGTCGAGGGTCCAGTGCATGACGATCGGCACCGCATAGCGGTTGCGGGCCAGCTCGATCACCAGGTCGCCGTCGCGGCGCATCTCGAGCTCGACCCGACCGCCGTCGAACACGAAGTCGCTCGTCCGGGCGACGACGACGCCGGCATGCGCCGGATCGTAGGCCGCGGGCTGCAGCGCGGGCGTCGGCCGGTACGGTGCCGCGTACACTGGGCGCGGCACGGGCGAGCAGCCGACCACGAGCGCACAGAGCAGCGACCACCGCATGCAGCCACCATGGTAGCAGCGGATCAGGCGATCGGGCCCGCGCTCTGGCGGCTCGTGCGATAGCGCACCAGGGTCCTGGCCAGCCGGTCCCACGGGGCTTGCTTGCCGGGGACTCGCAGCGCGGCGTGCCACAGCGCGACGACGAGCACGACGGCCGTCGCGATCGACAGGATGTTGAACACGTCGGACGGCAGCGGGGCGTCGAGCGCGCGGTTGGCCGACTCGGCCCAGGCCAGCGCGACCGGCACCACGACGATGGCGAGCTCGCGGCGGAGCGCCTGGCTCCAGCTCGGGCGGCCGCCGGTCGCGGCGGAGATGACCTCGAGCTCGAGCAGGGCCTTGCCGGCGGTCGTCCCCCAGCGGCCGATCGCGAGCGCGGCGCACAGGGCCGCGACGACGAACCCGATCCGGCTCATCGCGATATCACCGCTGCTGAGGTCGAGGAGCTCGAGCGCGCCCTGGACGATCACGAGCACGAGCACCGCGAGCATCAGGTCGACCGTGGTCGCCACGCCGCGCACCCAGAATCCGGCGGGACGCGCGAGCTCGACGGAGGCCAGCTCGATCGCACGGAGCAGCTCGTCATAGCTCGCGAATCGGTCGGCCGGATCGGGCGCCATCATGCGGGCGATCAGCGCGTCGATCGCGGTGATCATCGTGCGCGGGTTCGCGCCGCGCGGCACCGACGGACGCGCCGCGGTGGCGTGCAGTGTGAGCAGCTGATCGACGGTGTCGGCGACGAACGGCGGCGCGCCGGAGACCAGGTGATAGAGCGTCGCACCGAGCGCGTAGATATCGGTGCGGAAGTCGACGGCCTCGCCGCGGGCCTGCTCGGGAGCCATGTAGAGCGGCGTCCCGGCGAGCGTGGTCTGCGCGACCGGGCCGTCGGTGACCTGATCCGGCGTGCCGGCCGCGAGCCCGAAATCGAGCACCTTGAGCACGCCGTGGCCGTCCACCATCAGGTTCGACGGCTTGACGTCGCGGTGGGTGAAACCGGAGCGCTGCGCCTCGCGCAGGCCGAGGGCGGCGGCCCGGATCAGCGCGAGCGCCTCCTCGGCGGGCAGCGGCCCGGCGGCGGTTCGCTCGGCGAGTGTCTGGCCGGTGAGGTACTCCATCGCGAAGTACAGCCGGCCGTCTTCCTCGCCGATGAAGTAGATATGCGCGACGTTGGGGTGGTGGACGCGAGCCTGCGCGCGTGCCTCCTTGATCAGTCGCTCTCGCGCGCTCCCCGACGCCGCGCCGCTCGGCAGCACCTTGATCGCGACCGGTCGGTCGAGCGCGAGATCGGTCGCCAGATAGACCTCACCCATGCCGCCGGCACCGAGCTTGCGATCGATACGGAAGTGACCGAGCCGCATGCTCGGGGCGAGCTCGGCCGACGGCGAGGCGGGCTGCTTGGTCTGCGTCGCCGTCTTGTCGAGCGGCGCAGCCTGCGTGTCATCGAGCTCGGGCCGCACCGCCGGAGCATACGATCAATCGATCGGCATCGGCTGGGCAGAGAACCCGGTCACCTTTGCGAGATCCTCGTCGAGCGAGAAGCTCGTCAGATCGAGCGTCCCCATCAGCGCGGTCGCCCGGGCGATCAGCGGGCCGGTCGCCGGCAGCGCGATCAGGTCGGGGATCGTGAACGAGGTCGAGCCGTCGAGCGCGGTCACCGAGAGCAGGTGCGCGGTCTCGCCCTGGTCGTACTCGACGCCCTGGATGAGCGCGCCGTCGACCGCGCTCCACGACCCGCCCGTCCGGGTCAGCGTCAGCGACGACGCGAGGCCGAGCCAGTCACCGGCGGCGAGCGAGGTCGAGGTCTGGCCGCGGATCAGCTTGGCGCTCGAGGCCGACGTCGCGGTCGAGCCGTTGTTCGCGAGCGCGGTGAGCCGGTACGTGGCGCCCGTGAATGCCGCGAGCGAGGGGGCGAGCACCGAGGTCGTCGTCGGCGTCAGGATCTGCGGCAGCAGCTGGAGCGTGCCGGCGGTGCCGAGCTCGATGCCGACGATCGCCGCGACGTTCGGCATGCCGCTCGGCGGGCTGCCGAAGGCGACGGTCACGTTTTCGAGGTCGCCGACGTCGACCAGC
>DAIRFU010000322.1:0-8083 GCA_036794935.1 Kofleriaceae bacterium
GACGAGTTTTGGCGCGGTCGCTATACGCAAACGAATCAACTCCGGTCCGGTCGGTCACAACTCCGGTCCGGTCGGTCAACTCCGGTCCGGTCGGTGCCACCAGCTCCACGCGCACGGACGTCCTCGCCAGTGCGGCAGTCTTCGCCTTGGTCTCTCTCCCGAATCGACCGCGCATAGGCCATTCGGCCGATGCGTGGGATTTCGGAAAACGCCTAGCGTGCCCGCGTGCCCACCAATCTACGTTTGCTCCCTCACCGCGGCCTGACCGCGCTCGTGGTTCTCGCGATGGCGCAGGCCTCGTCGGGATGTCTCACCGACCTGAGCAGTCAGGAAGACGAGACGCTGAGCGACTACGAGTCGTTCATCATGAACGACAAGCGCGTCGGCGTGATGGAGCTACCGGGAATGGTGCGCGTCCACACCGAGATCCCCGGCGCTGGCGGCGGCAACTGCTCGGGCATGACGATCTCCGACACGGCGATCCTGACCGCTGCGCACTGCATCTGCACCGAGAACTACGTCGGCGGCAACGTCTGCGCGAGCACCTCGACGGTGTACTTCCGGACGTCGCCGCTCGGGCAAACGCCATCGCCGATCACGGGCACCGCGGTGTTTCATCCCGACTACAACCCGAGCTGGACCGGCGGTCAGATCGAGCACGATCTCGCGATCATCACGATCCCCGCGGGTTCGAAGCCCTCGCACGTGATTCCGTTCCGCGTCGTCGGCTACTCCCCGTCGACCGGTACACAGGCGATGGTCGCCGGGTACGGCCTGACCACCCCGAGCTGCACGGGTTCCTTCGGAACCCTCAACTGGGACTACGGCTCGGTCGGCAGCTACGAGGATGGCGGCAACACCGTCGACTTCGCGGAGCAGGAGTGGTGCCCGGGGGACTCGGGTGGCGCCGGACTTGTCGCCGACGGCTCGCTCTCCCCGAACAACCTGTTCTCGGTGATCTCGTCGAGTCATCCCTTCACCGGAACGAACAAGGCGACGGTGACCGCAACCCACTCCTCGTGGATCGCTTCGCACGCACCGGGCCTCCTGGGCAGCGCGCCCGTCTGGCAGCCCTACCCGTCTCAGCTCGCGAACGACATCGGCGTCGGCGCGAACGGTGCGGTGTGGATCACGACGAACACCGCATCCAGCTCCGGGGACTTCACGATCAAGCGCTGGAACAATGCGCTGTCGCCTCCGGGCTGGGAGTCGATGCCCGGCCTCGCGGTGCGCATCGCCGTCGATCCGAACGGTGACGCCTGGGTCGTGAACCACGCGGGTGGCATCTATCGCTGGCGCCGCGACTGGGGAGGCTGGGAGCAGCTTCCCGGGCTCGGCACAGACGTCGCCATCGGTGCCAACGGCGCGGTGTGGCTGATCGGCGCCGGACCCGGCGCGGATCACGGCATCTTCACCTGGAATCGCAATGGCTGGACCCAGGTGGACGGTGCTGGCGTCCGGGTCGCGGTCGATCCCAGCGGGAATCCGTGGGTGCTCGCCTCCGACACCAGCATCTGGCGCCGCACCGGCGGCATCTCCGGCTACTGGCAGAACATCGTCGGCGGAGGCCTGGACATCGGCATCGGCGGCGACGGTCGCGTCTGGCTCCTCGGCTACGAGACGGTCTACGGCGGACATCCGATCTTCTCCTGGACCGGAAGCGGATGGGTCCGTCTCTACGGCACGGCGACCGCGATCAGCGCCGCACGCGGTGCGCGTCCGTGGGTCGTGAACGTGTTCCACCAGATTTTCCGGGGCCTATGATCATGCGTCGTTATCTTGCTCTTGGACTCGTGCTCGCCGCGACCGCGGGCTGCACCGATGATGTCGAGACGCTGTCGGAGACTGCGTCCGCGCCGCTGACGACGCGGTTCAATGACAGCTACATCGAGAAGAACGCTGCGCTGAACGGGGTCGCGAGCTCCTCTGGCGCGGCGCTGCGTAGCAGTGCGTCGCGCATCAACGACGGCAGCCGCTACGCGTGGAGCGACTGGGCGCGCTTCCAGAACATGTACTGGGCGAGCAGCACGAGCTCCACCGTGTACAACTGCAACTACGGCAACTGGTGGGTACGCATCGACTTCACGCCGCCGTCCGGTGAGGTGTGTCCGTTCGATCCGGTCACCAACACGCAGAGCTGCGACCGTACCATCAGCGAGATCGATCTGTTCTCGCTGCAAGACAACTTCAACTACGCCGGCGATCCGAGTCCCTCGACGACGACGAGCATGTACGGGAACGTCGACTTCCACCTCCAGTACTGCCCCGTCGGCAGGAACTGCACGGCGAGCGGCGCGGGATGGGTCGAGCCTCCGGGCGGCTACATCACCGCGAACAACAAGGCCTGGCGATCCGTTTCATTCACGCCGGTTCGCGCGACCGCGATCCGGGCGGTACTCGACTGCACGCAGAGCACCAAGGCGTACGTCGTCGAGCTCGAGGCGTGGGAGCGACAGCCCGAGCCAAGTTGCGGCACCGTCACGACGCCTCCCGGGGACGGGCAACCCGCCTACGTCTTCGACGACAACAGCCTCGAATCCATCAAGACGGACTCCGATCGGTTCTGGTGGCGAGCGATCGAGTACGCGACGAACCCGACGGCCATCGAGGAGTTCCTGCGGAGCAACTCACCCAAGGACGGCGTCCCGTATGCGGGTGTCAGCGTGTGGTGGGACTACGCCGGCCGCGCGGCGGCGCTCGTCCAGATGTACGACCTGCTCGCGCCGCTCGATCCGGTTCGGGCCGCGACGTATCTCGAGCGTCTCCACCAACTCGACAACGCGTTCTTGAACGGCCGCGATGACAAGCGTGTCGTCGCGGGCGACTCGTTTCCGTACGGAGCATTCGACACGCTCCATGGCCTCGTCATGCCGGCCTGGGGAAACTACGAAGGCGGCCGCTACCAGGCAACCTCGTTGATGGCTGGCCTGTTCTCGTATCCGATGGCGGCATTCGCGCGGCGCGTGGCCGAGCACCCGGAGCGCTTCTGTCGCCAGTACCGGCTGGACGCGATCAAGTACACGACGGCCGTGCTGCAGAGCTATGACGCGTTCCGGCAGGATCTGAACTTCGCGGACAGCGATCCGAGGGCGTACTACCGCGACCCGTACAACGAGTATCCGGGCTGGCCCATGCCGATGAACCAGCAGACGTCATTCCTGCGGGCCGTGGCCGAGGTGGCCATCGCCGCCGACAGCCCGCTCTACCGAGCGGCCGTCCACACGTCCACCGAGGTCACGCTGCTCGCCTACGCGACCAACGAGGCGCCGCGCGTCATCGCGAAGTTCATCAACTTCCTGCAGAGCAGCGACGTCGTGGGCTCGCTCGACAATGGAGCCACGCAGTACGTGTGGTGGCCCTACATGACCGCGCACGCGGCCGACGAGCCGGAAGATACCAACCACGGGCAGTTCACCGTCGGAGGGCTCGCTGTCATCTGGGAAGACGAAGCGCAGCTCGACGCGATGCTGGCTCGAAACGGTTACCCCGAACGAATCGGCGCGACACTGAACACCGCCTACATGACCATGATCGCGAACACGTTCCTGCGTCGGATCTGGTACGACGATCAAACGAACGTTCATAACCTCCTCGCGGCATTCACCGACGGACCGAACCCCAATCTCCCCAGCGGGTTCTACCCGCCCAGGTACTGGCGCACGGACGGGAAGGACGGGTTCGACATCTCGCAAACCCCGAACACCCCGAAGGTTCCGAGAACGAATTCGAACCCTGCGTGCGCCGGCTATGCGGCCCTCGCACGCTTCCAGCCGTGGGTCTGGGTGCGGTGTCGCGACGCCGTCTACAATTATGTGTACTCGGACTATCCTGGCGAGTGGCGTGCGCTCGGTGCCGACGCCCATGCTGCGCTTCTGCGGTACCGCTCGTACTGGGCGAACCGTCCGTAGCCGCGGACGCGATCCGCATCTCGCCAGGAGGTGTTCACGAGCAGGTCCTCGAACCGCTCGAGCGCGAGCTTCAGGCGCTGCATCGGCGGACTCCTCTGTGCCAGGGCACGTCTTGCCTTCAACTGCGGCGCGCCCCTGAAGCCGAGGCTCGAGTGGCCGAGGTTCGCTCACCTCTCGCCGCACGGAAATTCCGATCGGACGGAGATGGTCCAGCGGATCATCGGATTGCGATCTGCCGATCGCGGCGTGTACTAGAGTGCGCATCCCCATGCCCGCGCCAGCGCCAAACGACTTCCGGCTGATCGAGGTCCTCGGTGCGCTCTCGCTGACCACGGATCTCGCGAACGGGAATCCGATGGGGTCCGCGCTGCACAGCTGCGCGCTCGCGATCCAGATCGCGCGAGAGCTGGGCGCGCGTGCCGAGGAGACCTCCGACGCTGCGTACACCGCTCTCATGCGTCACATCGGCTGCACCTCCTACTCGCACGAGGAGGCAGGTTTGTTCGGAGACGAGCTCGCGTCGCGGCGGCTGTATTCCGCTGTCGATGCCGCCGATCGTGGCGCGCTATTTCGAGCGACCGTTTCCGAGCTCGGCGCCGGGACGGGCGTCACGTGCCGTGCGCGCACCGTCGCGAAGGTCCTGACCAAGGGCACGACGCTCCGCAAGCAGATGACGACCGCGCGCTGCGAGGTCGCGGTGCATCTAGCATCCCGCATCGGTCTCGGGGTCGGAGTCACACGGGCGATCGGCGAGATGTACGAGCGGTGGGACGGCAAGGGCATGACCGCCGGCGTCTCCGGCCACGAGATTTCGCTCGCGGCCCGGATCAGTCACGTCGCGACGGAAGCCGAGCTCCACGGCCGCCTCCACGGCCGAGCCGGCGCCCTCGCAATGATCAAAAAACGTACCGGTGGTCATTTCGATCCGGCGGTCGCGAATGCGTTCGTGCGCGTCGCGAGCGAGCTCGCCGAGCGGACCCAGAAGGACTCGTCGTGGGATGTCGTGCTCGCGAACGAACCGACGCCCTGCGTGAATACGTCGCTCGATCTCGACGAGATCATCCGAGCGTTCGGAGACTACGTCGACCTCAAGTCGGTCTACACGCTCGGCCACTCGTCAGGTGTCGCAGCCCTCGCGGAGGCGGCCGGGAAGCTCAGCGGTCTCGACGTGAACGAGCGCACGGCGCTGCGGCGTGCGGCGCTGCTTCACGATCTCGGCCGAGCCGGCGTGCCGAACTCGGTGTGGGAACGCAAAGGCAAGCTGACAATCGCGGAGTGGGAGCAGGTTCGCCTGCACCCGTACTTCACGGATCGAATCCTCCGCCGCTCGCCGCTGCTCAGCGAGCTCGCGCCGATTGCCGCCGCGCATCACGAGCGCGTCGACGGAAACGGCTATCCGCGCAACGTGCCGGCATCGATGATCACGAAGTCGGCGCGGCTCCTGGCGGCAGCCGACGTCTATCACGCCCTGACGGAGCTCCGACCGCACCGCCCGGCGCTTTCGGCGAACGACGCCGCGGCCGAGCTCCAGAACGAAGTGTCTGCGGGACGGCTCGATCGCGAGGCCGCATGCGCGGTGCTGCGCGCGGCCGGTCACGAGCGGCCGCGCTTGAAAACAGCTCACCCGGCAGGATTGACGGAGCGCGAGCTCGAGGTGTTGCGGCTCGTCGCGCGCGGCCAGTCCAACAAGCAGATCGCGGACGTCCTCGGGATCTCCGCCCGTACGGCTCAGCACCACGTCCTTCACATCTACGCCAAGATCGGCGTATCGAGCCGCGCCGCGGCTGCGCTGTTCGCCGTCGAGCACGGCGTGCTCGGTAACGATCCGCTGTAAGCCATTCGGCCGATGCGGGCGGACAGGCGCGCGGACTAGCCTGCGCGCATGGCGAAGCGATGGCCGGCGGTGGTACTCCTCGTTCTTGTCACGGCGTGCGGTCACGACGAAGACGTCGTCGTGACTACGCCCTGCGAGCAGCTGCGCGAACACCTGATCGAGCTCCAGCTCGCGGATGCGAACAGCATCGATCGCGAAGCTCACAGCGCGATCCTGAGGCGCAACCTCGGGGACACGTTTATCACTTCGTGCGAGAGCTCGCTGAGCTCCGCGCAGCTCGACTGCGTGCTGCGAGCGGATGACTCGGAGTCTGCATCGGCGTGCATCGCATCGACGGCAGGTGACCAGTGAAGGCGCGGTACGCGCTCATGCGGGGACTCGCGGCGCTGCTCGCGGTCACCGTCGTGTTCCCGCTGCACGTCTCCAGGGGCGCTCCGGCCGACATCTTCTCGAGCCCCGCGCCCGCGCTCACCGCCGAAGCTCCGAAAGCGACGGACGTCGACGCCGGAGACCTCAGCGTCTCGACTCTGACCGGTGCGGTCTCGTGGTCGTACCCGATCCCGGTCCCGCCGGGACGCAACGGAGTCCGTCCGAGTGTCGCTCTCGCGTACTCGAGCTCGGTCCCCTCGTATGGCGGCATCGCGTCGGGTTTCGCGTGGAACCTCGGCGTACCCGTCATCGGCGAGGACAGCTCGCAGAGCCGGCTCAAGACGCACTCTCCCTTCGTCGAGATCACGCAATCCGATCCGAAGGCCGACGACCGATTCGTAGGGCTCGGCGGCCGCCGTCTCGTACCGGTCACCGAGCCGCTGGCGGCGGGTATCTACCGCACGTACCGCGCGCAGGGCGACGACGGGTACCAGGTGTACGAGCGGGTCGCCGCAGGGCAGCCCTACTGGCGCGTGCGTTCGCTCGACGGCTCCGTGATGGAGTTCGGCGGTACGTCGGCCGTGTGCTCCAACATCGGCGAAGGAAATGCGCCGCTGACGCAGTCATCGGACGTGTTCGGCAACATCATCACCTATACGTACGAGGAAGCGGTGCTCGGCGAGTGCCGGTTGAAGTCGATCGCATGGGGCGCGAACGCGAATGCGAACCTGACGAACTTCGCCGCGATCGGCTTCGTGTGGAACCCATCGCCGGCGACGTGCAACGGTGTTCCCGTCGGCACGCAGGTGAGCTACCGCAGCGGCGTCAAGGTGGTGACCGGCGCGAGCCAGCTGGACGCGATCTCGGTCACCGCGTTCGAGCCGATCCGGTTTGGCCAGACGTTCCACAGGCGAACGATCGCGCTCCAGTACTCGGCGCCACACATGCAGTGCAACCGGCAGCACGCGCCGGTGAAGCTCCTCACGTCGATCCAGGAGACGGTGAGCGGACACGGCCTGCTGACCGTGAGCCTCCCGCCCGTGACGCTCGAGTACAGCGATCCGGCCGTCACTTTCGCGAATCCGGGAACGCCGGCGACGCTGCCGTGGGCCGCGATGCACCGTTCGCAGGCGACGCCGAACAACCTCGCGTGGGGCTATCGCTACGCCTATGCGAACACCGATGTCATCGATTACACGCCGAGCATCGAGGAGATGATGGTCGATCTCGACGGCGACTCCCTGCCCGATCGACTCGTCAACACGTCGAGCGAGGTCTACGACGGCACCTGCACTGCGGTGTGGCAGCGCAACCTGGGCCCGGCGCCCGGCGCCACCGAGCCGCGGTTCGCGCCGCGCCAGGCGATCACGCTTCCACACCTCAAGTGGGGCGGTCAGCAGTCGAACCCTCCGGTGTACGCCCAGCCGGCGTGGGGCGAGAGGTGCTCGCTCGCCGGCCAGGTGACGGCGTTCTCGAACTCGTACGGTCCCTCGGCATGTCACGACGGTACGTCGACGCCCGCCGCGTGCCGGCCCGCGACGGATCCCGCCGATCCCACGCTGTACTGCGATCCGGACGGACGCGAGTGCCCGAGCACGCCGGGCGATCCGGACAGATTCACCTATCTCCACTATCGCTGGGTCGACGTCGACGGTGATGGCCTCACGGATCTCGTCGCGGCGGTCCATGGCGACGTCCGCAACTACGACATCGAGCAGGGCAACTCTCCCGCGAGCTCGCCCCCGCCGCGCGAGCCCGATCTGTTCGGTCCGTGGCCCGCGTGTCCCCAGCATCTGGATCGGTGCAAGAACGTGGACGTCAACTGCGTCCTCGGTGCCAAGGACAACGTCGCTGCGATCAACGCGTGCGTCGCCAACGCGAAGCTGATCCCGTGCAATCAGCTGATCGATGCACCGCAGGGCACGGCCGGAACGATCGACCGCGGCCCGTACACGCGCTGCGAGGGTCTCTA
>DAIRFU010000323.1:0-8041 GCA_036794935.1 Kofleriaceae bacterium
GGCTGCGCCGGCTGCCGCGCCCGCCGTGAGTGTGCCGAGCGACCCGCCACCCGCGGCTGCGCCGGCTGGCGCGCCCGCCGTGAGTGTGCCGAGCGACCCGCCACCCGCGGCTGCGCCGGCTGCCGCGCCCGCCGTGAGTGTGCCGAGCGACCCGCCACCCGCGCCTGCGCCGGCCGCCGTGCCCCCAATGCCTGCGCCGAGCGGCGCGCCCCACGCGACGGCACCACGCGTGGTGTCCGGATCCCCGGCGCCGAGCCTCGCGTCGCAGCCATCGGCGGCGAGCGTCGCGGTCGACGGGCACGCGTCGCAGCCATCGGCGGCGAGCGTCGCGGTCGACGGGCACGCGTCACCGCCGGCCGCCAAGGTTCCACAGTCCGCCGACGATCTGTACCGCGGTGCCGAGTCCGCGCTTCGCCGCCACGATCCGCGCACGGCCGAACGCGTCCTGGGCAGGCTCGTCGCCGAGTTTCCGCAGTCGCCGCTCGTCGAGCAGGCGCTCTACGATCGCGCGCGGATCGCGTACCAGCAGCGCTCGTGGTCGGCCGCGCGCGAGCACCTCCGTGCGCTGCTCGCGCTGCCGTCACCGCGTCTCGTCGAGCAAGCGCGCTACCTCGACTGCCGCATCGCGGTCGAGACGAACGACCACGGCGCCGCCGCGTGCCTCGCTGCGTATCGCCGCGCATATCCACGCTCGCCGCACGCCGCCGAGGTGCTCGCCTGGCTCGTCCAGCTCGACTACACCGCCGGTGGCTGCCGCGCCGCCGCGGCACGGATCGCCGAGCTCGCGCAGCAGTACCCGCGTGGCAAGCTCGCCAGCGCGTGGCGCGCTCGGTGCCCGTCGCGATCGGAGAAGCAGTGATGCGAGGCGCGGCGCTCGCAGCGCTGGGCCTCGCCGTGGCGATCTCGACCGCCGTGTCGTGCACGCGCGTCGTCGATCTCGATCGCGGCGACGCGCAGGGCGTGGGCGACAGTCACGTCGTGCCCGATGGCGGCAGCCTCGACGACGGCGGGGGCGACGATGGTGACCTCGGAGACGGTGGTGACATCGGTGACGGTGGCGACATCGGCGACGGTGGCACGCTTCCCGACGGTGGCGCGCTTCCCGACGCCGCGAGCAGCGACGCGGTCATGCCCGACGCGTGACCTGGTACAGAGCTGCAAAGACGCAGCTCTCAGCCCAGACCTGCAGCATGGACTGGATCTGCTGCCACGGTCGCCGGTCGCGCCACATCGTTCAGTGACTCCGTAGCCGGGCGGCGGCCGCCGTATCGACGATCCAGCGCACGTCGGCGCCGGCGATCCGCTGCGCCGGATAGCTGCCGGGCGAGCCTTCGAGCACGCCGGCGAGCGCCGCGGCCTTGCCGGCGCCGGTGACGAGCACGCGCGTGTGGCGCGCGGCGGCGATCGCGGGAAAGGTCAGCGTCAATCGAGTCGTCGCACCGCCGGCGAGCGGCGAGTCGACCGGATTCGCGATCACGTACCGGGACTCCTCGGCGAGACCGGGGCTCCGCGGGAACAGCGACGCCGTGTGGCCGTCGCTGCCCATGCCGAGCAGGTTGTAGTCGAGCACGGGCGGCGAGCCGAGCGCGGCGGTGAGGGCAGCCTCGTAGTCGCGGGCGGCTGCCTCGGGTTCGCGCTCGCCCATCATGCGGTGCGTGCGCGACGCCGCGATCCCGAGCGGCTCGAGCAGCAGCCGGTTGGCCATCCCGAAGTTGCTGTCGGGGTGATCCGGCGGGACCGTGCGTTCGTCGCCCCACCAGAAGTCGACACGCGACCAGTCGACCTCGTCGCCGCGCGCGACGAGCTGCGCGAACAGCCGCGCCGGCGTGCTGCCGCCCGACAGCGCGACGTGGAACGAGCCCGGCGCGCGACTCGCGAGCTCGATGAAGTCCTGTGCCGCGAGGAGTGCGACGGCATCTGGATCGGGTGCCGTCGTGATCATTTTCGCTCGATGTGTCCACCGAACTGGAAGCGCATGGCCGACAGCACCTTCTCGGAGAACGAGTGCTCCTTCTGCGAGCGGAACCGGTTGAACAGCGCGCCCGCGATCGAGTCCGCCGACACCCCCTCCTCGATCGCCGCCATCACCGTCCACCGTCCCTCTCCGGAGTCGGCGACGTGGCCGGTGAACTTCGACAGCTGCGGGTCCTCGACCATCGCCTTCGCGGTCAGATCGATCAGCCATGACGACAGCACGCTGCCGCGCCGCCACACCTCCGCGACGTCGGCGACCGGGATCTGGAGCCGGTGCTCCGGCGCGACGCCGGGGTTCGCGGCGCCGTTCATGATCTCGAACCCCTCCGCGATCGCGGCCATCATTCCGTACTCGATGCCGTTGTGCACCATCTTGACGAAGTGGCCGGCGCCCACGCCGCCGCAGTGCAGGTAGCCCTCCTCGGCGGTCCCGCCGACCTGCTCGCGACCCGGCGTGCGCTCCAGCGACCCTCGTCCCGGGGCGAGCGCCTTGAAGATCGGCTCGAGGCGCTGCACGACCGCGGCGTCGCCGCCGACCATCATGCAGTAGCCACGCTCGAGGCCGTAGATACCGCCGCTCGTGCCGGCGTCGACGTACGACACGCCGCGCGGGGCGAGCGCGTGCGCGCGGCGGATGTCGTCCTTGAAGTGCGAGTTGCCACCGTCGATCACGGTGTCGCCGCGCTCGAGCACCTTGCCGAGCGCCTCGACCGTCGACTCCGTCGGCGCGCCCGACGGCACCATGACCCAGACGTGGCGAGGCGCCGCGAGCGCCGGCAAGAAGCCGGCGACCGAATCGACGCCCCTCGCGCCCTCGGCCACCATCTGCTTCACGGCATCCGGATCGCGGTCGTAGACCACGCACGAATGTCCCGCGCGCATCAGCCGGCGCACCATGTTCGCGCCCATGCGGCCAAGCCCGACCATTCCGAGCTGCATCAGGTCCTCCTGCCTCTCATGTTGATCCTCGCGCTGCGGATGCAGCCTAGCACCCTCGTGGTGGATGGACTGCTCGACGCGCGAGGTGGTCGGCTACGGCGCCGCGAACGTGCCGCCAAGCTCGGGCACGAGGAGCTCCTCCAGATCGCGGCGGTATGGCTCGCGAGCGAGCTGGTTTCGCCGCCGCGCGAGATCGACGGCATTCATGATGCCGCCCACGTAGAAGAACGACGCGGCGGTGCCGGTGGCGGCGGCACTCAGGTACATGTCCCTGGAGGCGAGCTCGACCGTGGCGGCCACGAACAGGCCGTTGAGCACGAATGTCACCGCGGCGGCCTGCCACGAGCCCGCGTAGACCTGGCCGCTCCCGGGCACGAGTGCGCTGAGCACGCCGGCGAGTGCCGGTCGCTTGATGCGCGCATCGCGGTAGCCACGCGCGAGTGTCCGGGCCGGCGCGCGCAGGGGCGCGTCGAGCGCGCCGACGGCCGCGGCGAACGTGTCCTCGTCATCGAGCGCGCCGAGCACGCGCACGGCGGCGGCCCGGGGCGCGGGGAGTCGGCGCAAGAGCGCGCCGGCTGCCTGGTCGTCGCCGTCGGTGATGTACGCCCACGCGAGCACGACCCGCGCGGCCTCGTTGCGCGTCGCCAGCTCCTGCAGGTTCTCGATCGCCCACGCGCGATCGTCGAGGCGCAGGAGCGCGATCGCGTCGAGCAGCCGCGTGGTGTCGAGGGGCGCGGCTGCGCCGCAGATCACGCGCGCGTCGGTCGCGGCGTGATGGACGTCGGCGAAGCGCCCGGCGCGCAGCAGGTGGGCGAGCGCGGGCGCGATCGTGGTCTCGGCGCACGACGCGACGGCCGTGACCGGGGCGCTCGCGGGTCCTGCGCTGCCGACCGGAGCCGTCGCGGCGCCCGCATTGGTCACGGGGGCCGGCTGCGCGCCGGCGAGGGCAGGCGCGAGCACGGCGACCGCGACCGCGATCAGTCGCAGCGCGACGCCGGCAGATCGACCCATCGCAGACGTCCTTCCATGCGCAACGGTACCGCAAACCGCGACGACCCCGCCTCTTCGAGCAGCACCCGCGCCACGCCCCAGTACCAGGCGCGGAGGCCGCCGCAGCGGGCGCCGCGCACGGCGAACATCTCCGAGTCGGTCGGGATCATCTTGCAGCGGCTCGTGACCGAGCTCGAGCGCGAGCCGAACCAGCGATAGATGCGGACCGTGCTGTCCGTGGCCTTCGCGCGCTGTCGGTACCGAACATCGATCGTGTTCGTGGCCGGCGGCGCGAGCGGCGGCAGGCAGGCCCCGAGCGCCCCGAGTGTGGCGACCGCGGCGAGCGTGGACGCGCGACAGCTCGCCGTCCGTGTCATCAGCGGCGCGGAGGCTGCTGCGGTGCCGGCTGCTGCGGGTACGGCTGCTGCTGCGGATACGGCTGCTGCTGCTGCTGCGGGTACGGCTGCTGCTGCGGGTACGGCTGCTGCTGCGGATACGGCTGCTGCTGCGGATACGGCTGCTGCTGCGGATACGGCTGCTGCTGCGGGTACACGGGGTAGCCCGGCATGCCGCCGTTGCCCATCTCGTACGTGTGGTCCGGCTTGTACCCCATGATCCACAGGAACGGGACGAGCAGGAACACGCCGCCGAGGCACGCGATGGCGTCGAAGTCCTCGTTGCGATGGATCGTGGTCTGCAGCGGCACGTAGCCCGGATACTCGAGCCGCACCGACGTCGAGCTCCCGACGATCTTGGTGTCGCTCATCTCGTAGGGCGTGACGCCGACGTAGCTGCCGTCGAGGAACACCTTTGCCCCCGGAGGATTCGACCGGATCATGGTGGCCGACGAGCATGCCGTCCCGAGCACGGAGACCACCGTCAACAAGGCAAGCGAAGAGCGCAACATGGGCGCCTTCCTATCCCTGAACCCACTACAACCGCAAGCGCGAATTGCCTCGCGGCGCGCGATCCGTGACGCCGGGCTCATTTCCCCGTCAGCGACGCTTCCTGGTCGCGGGCTTCTTCGCGGCGGGCTGTTTCGGCTCGCGCTGCTTCGGCGCGCGCTTCTTCGGTGCAGCCTTCTTCGGCGCGCGCGGCTTCGGCGCAGCCTTCTTCTGCGTTGCCGCATCTTTCCGCTTTGGTGGCAGCGTTACCGTATGGGCGAACGCTCTGCGAAACCAGTCGCGAAGCTCGCCGGGCTCGTCGAGGATCGTCTCGGGCAACAGCACGGTGTTCGACATGACGCGGCCCGTTCCCATCGGATCGAACGGCTCGGCGCCGTCGAGCGCCATCGCCTCGGCGTAGTCGGCCTCGCCGAGCTTGACGATCGCGGAGCGCGCGAACAGGCCGCAGAACATGTTGCCGTTGACCAGGCCCGCGATGCTGCCGAACAGACGAACCGTCGTGACCTTCGGATCCCGCGGCAGCGCGGCGTGAAAGAGGGGATGGTTGTCGGCGGGAACCTTGACCCAGGCCATTGGCTCACGAGAGTAACCGAGTCACGCGCGCGCCTGAACGGCATCGGGAACACGACGTTGACGCAGGCCACGTCGGCTTCGTGCGACCGCCGCAGCCGGCTGCGATGTACGCTGGCGCACGAGGTGAGCCTCGGTGCACGGCGTGCACTTCACCGTGACCACCGACGATCGTCGAGGATCGAGCCTCGTACGTAGGAACGACCAGCGTGCGAGCAATGCAGGTGGTGACGAGGCGCGAGTACTTCCATGCGAGCGCGAGCACAGGAGGGCCCACTCTCATCCCGCGGCAGCGTCGATCTGTTTCGATGGGGCTCACCCGGCGCGAGACGACCACCTGGTGGCGCGTCGCTTGCTGTCTACGCGGTCAAAGAGGAGCTTATGTCGAACTCAAAAACATTCGGCCGCGCTCGCGTGCGACTACTCGCGCTTGCGTGCACGGCTTGCTTTGCAAGTTGCGGAGGCGCTTCGACGAGCTTCGAGGAGGTCTGGCTCGGTCCGGGTGCAAACCTCGGCTCGGTCCAGCGCATCGTGACGCTCTACGAATCCCACGATGGTGCGATGCGGCGGAACGTCGAGGATGCGATGGCGCGCAAGCTCACCCAGCGCGGACTGCGAGCGGTGCCTGCCTATACGGTTCTCGACGAGACCGAGCTCGACGACACCCAGCACATGCGGGCGACGCTCGCGGCCAAGGGATTCGACGGTGTCGTCGAAATCCGCCTGATCAGCACCGAGTACTATTTGGATGAGATTTTTGGTGGCTACTGGCACGGCCCGTACCACGGTTATGGATACTGGGGGACGTCATGGCCGTACGCGTACGACAACTACGTGTTCGATTGGCCGGTGGTTCGCGTCGAGACGAATCTATATTCGTTGCGCGACAACGAGCTCGTCTGGTCGGCGCGCAGCAAGACCATCGACGCCGACGATACGGCCGAGGTGATCGACGAGGTCACGACGCTTGTTGCATCGACCCTCGATCAGCGCGGTACGTCGACGGCCACTGCGCGCCGATGAATACTTCCGAGCAGCGAGCGGCATGGCGGCTGCACCGAGCAGCAAGCATGCAGTTCGCGAGGCGCTTGCTCCTTTTCTTCGCGTTGATCGTCGGTGCGGGTTGCCAGCGGGATGCGAGCGCGCAGGCCGCAGATCCTGCGCTCGGCCCGATCGCCTGTTACGAGCTCGTCGCCGACAACGTCGCGAGTACGACCGGTCTCGAGCTGTGCACGGCGGCAACCTCGGCCGCGCCGGGCCAATGCTTCGGCGAAGTAGCGTCGCGTCACAGCGACCTGGCGACGGGACAGATCGTCGCGCTATGCCGCGGTGCCACGTCCCTCGATCCGCTGCTCTGCTTCGACAGCCTCGACGAAGCGGGCGGCCTGACCAACGAGCAGATCCTCGGTTACTGCGGCACGCGATGCCCGCTCGGCCCGGCGCCGCCGCAGTCGAGCAATGCCTCGTGCGTCTCGGAGGGGCTCGATCGCACCAACCTCGCCACTCAGATGGTCGGTGAGCTCTGCACCAACTCGCAGTCGGCGAGCCCGGTCGACTGCTACGTCCGCGGCATCGAGGAGACGGGCCTGACGACGAGCCAGCTGGTCGGACTCTGCGCGCAGCGCTTCAGCTGTCAGTACGTGAACACGCCCGCGCCCGAATGAAGCGGCGGTGCCTCACATCGGGCGATAGACCACCGTGGCCCCGTGGTAGTAGGGCTGATAGCGAGTCGCTCCGCAGTTGTAGTAGGCGACGCCGCTCGTGGTCGCCTGCGCGCAGCCGGCCGGCAGCGCGGTCACGACGGCGGTCGTCGCCACCGCGGGCGGGGCGTAGCTGTACCCGTGGCCATACGCGCCGTGGGCATAGGCCGCACGTCGTGTCGTCCGGCGCGCCACCCCGGCGTAGCTCATCGGCGTGAGGGGGCGGCCGATCACGGCCTCGGCATCGTTCCCGCCGAGCATCAGCGGGCTCGTATTCGTGAGCTCGCCGAGCGCGAGTAGTGCTGCACCGGCCACGAGCACCGCGGCGAGCTTGTTTCGGTGACGGATCATCAATGTCTCTCGCATGACTTACCTCTTCGTCTGCCGAGTTTGCTTGCGGACGTCGTCTGCCAGCTGCACGAACTCGATCTTCATCGCGTCACCTGGTGGTGTGAACGCGAACGTGTCGGGCGGAAACGAGCGCTCCTCGCGCCAGTTCGATGTGGAAACGGTGTACTCCGGCGCGCCGGGCTGCTTCTTGCTCGTGATCACGAACCGGCACGGCAGCGCGCGCGGGCCGTCCTCGATCCAGAGCTGCCAGTCGGTCTGGTGGCCGCGATACGCAAGGTGGTGACACATGCGGTCGCCGACCGGCTCCATGCCCATGTAGCGGCCCGACACCGCGTCCTCCATCAGCACCTTGTAGGGGTCGCTATAGAGTAGATCGGCACCTGGAGCATCGAGCGAGAGGGACTCGCGCGCGAAATCGATCGTCTCGTCGAGTGTCGACGGCGTCGGCGCGGTGGCGTACAGGTTGTTTCTCTTGCCGTAAACCGTGAGATTCTTGCCGTCGTAGTAGAGCGTCGCGCCGCCTAGCTGACCCATCCGCTCGAAGCGCAGCTTGTTGGTCCGCTGCACCCGGACCGTCGCCTCGGCGAGATCGTGGAGCTTCTCGCCCTGCTT
>DAIRFU010000905.1:0-2241 GCA_036794935.1 Kofleriaceae bacterium
GTCATCACGGTGGCGTGCTCGGTTATCGCGAGCTCGGCAAGGCACTCGCGCATCACGTCACGCAGCTCGGCTTCACGCACGTCGAGCTGATGCCGATCATGGAGCACCCGTTCTACGGATCGTGGGGCTATCAGGTGACGGGATTCTTCGCGCCGACGACGCGCTACGGCGCGCCCGAGGATCTGATGTGCATGGTCGACGAGCTGCACCAGCGCGGCATCGGCGTGATCATCGACTGGGTCCCGGCGCACTTCCCGACCGATCCGCACGGCCTCGGCTACTTCGATGGCACGCACCTGTTCGAGCACGCCGACCCGAGGCGCGGCTTTCACCCCGACTGGACGAGCTACATCTTCAACTACGGCCGCCACGAGGTGCGATCGTTCTTGATCTCGAGCGCGCTGTCGTGGCTCGACCGCTATCACATCGACGGGCTGCGCGTGGATGGCGTCGCATCGATGCTGTATCGCGACTACTCGCGCAAGGCCGGTGAGTGGGTGCCGAACGAGGACGGCAGCAACGACGATCGCGACGCGATCTCGTTCCTCCAGCAGTTCAACCGCGCGGTCTACACGAGCTACCCCGACGTCCAGACGATCGCCGAGGAGTCCACGGCGTGGGGCGGCGTCTCGCGGCCGCCGGAGTGGGGCGGCCTGGGCTTCGGCTACAAGTGGGACCTCGGCTGGATGCACGACACGCTGAAGTTCCTCGAGCGCGAGCCGATCCACCGCAAGTACCACCACGACGAGATCACGTTCCGCGCGATCTACCAGAACAGCGAGAACTACGTGCTGCCGCTCTCGCACGACGAGGTCGTTCACGGCAAGGGCGCGCTGCTCGCGAAGATCCCCGGCGATCCCTGGCAAAAGTACGCGACGCTGCGCCTGCTCTACGGCTACCAGTGGGCGCTGCCCGGCAAGAAGCTCCTGTTCATGGGCGACGAGATCGGCGTGTGGAACGAGTGGAACCACGATCACGAGCTCGACTGGGCGTGCGGGGTTCACCCCGCGCACGCCGGCATCGCGCGCTGGCTCGGCGACCTCAACGCCGCGTACCGCGCGCACCGCTCGCTGCACGTGCGCGACTGCGATCCGGTCGGCTTCGAGTGGCTCGTCGGCGACGATCGCGAGAGCAACGTGCTCGTGTTCATGCGCACCGGCGAGGCCGGAGATCCTCCGATCGCGTGTGTCGCGAACTTCACGCCCGTGCCGCGCGAGGGCTACCGCTTCGGCGTGCCCAAGGCCGGCTACTGGCGCGAGATCCTGAACTCGGATTCGGCGATCTACGGAGGCAGCGGCGTCGGCAATCGCGGCGGCATGCACACCGATGGCCAGGGCTGCCGTGGCTACGAACAATCCCTGGTCGTCACCGCGCCGCCGCTCGGCGTCGTACTATTCGTCGCAGAGTGAGCGAGAAGTGGGTCTGCATCCACGGGCACTTTTACCAGCCACCCCGTGAGAACCCGTGGCTCGAGGCGATCGAGCCGCAGCCGAGCGCGCAGCCGTACCGCGACTGGAACGAGCGGATCACGGATGAGTGTTACCGGCCGAACGCGGCCGCGCGCGTCGTCGATGGTCAGGGCCAGATCATCCAGATCGTCGACAACTACCAGCGCATGAGCTTCAACGTCGGGCCGACGCTGATGTCGTGGCTCGAGAAGTGCGCGCCCGACGTTCATACCTCGCTCGTCGAGGCCGATCGCGCGAGCGTCGCGCGGTTCTCCGGTCACGGCTCGGCGATGGCCCAGGCCTACAACCACATGATCATGCCGCTCGCGTCGCCGCGCGATCAGGCGACGCAGGTGCGCTGGGGCATCGCCGATTTCAAGCACCGGTTCGGCCGCGCGCCCGAGGGCATGTGGCTGCCCGAGTGCGCGGTCGATACGGCGACCCTCGAGACGCTAGCCGCCGAGGGCATCGCGTTCACCGTGCTCGCGCCGCGTCAGGCCAAGGCCTGGCGTCCGCCCGGCGGCGAGTGGCGCACCAGCGCGGTCGATCCCGGCCGCGCGTACGCGTACAAGCTGCCGTCGGGCAAGACGATCGATCTGTTCTTCTACGACGGGCAGACCGCGCAGGCCGTCGCGTTCGAGCAGCTGCTCTCGGATGGCCACCACATCATCTCGCGGATGACCTCGCGCGGTCCCGTCGAGGATGGCAAGCCGACGCTCTGTCACATCGCGACCGACGGCGAGACCTACGGTCACCACCACCGCTACGGCGACATGGCGCTCGCGTGGGCGCT
>DAIRFU010000324.1:0-8026 GCA_036794935.1 Kofleriaceae bacterium
TACTTCAACAAATAATCCGCACTCGGATCAGGCGTCTTGCCTTGCGGGTTGTAACGTGCGCTGATCGCTTTATCGATCGCCGCAAATATGTCCGCCGTCTTCACCCGCGCACCGCCGAGACCGAGTTCGGCCGCGTGTTCCGGAATGGGGGACACGCCGTGATCGGCAGTGAAAGCGATCAACGTATTTGATAAACCAACCTTCGCCTGCACGACGTCGAGGTCGCGTCCCCGGTCGACATTGTCGCCGCGGAGCTGGCTCTCGCCTTCGAGCGCGCCCCGCTCTTCCTGGCAGGCGTTCGGATCGAACGGCATCGCGTTCATCTCGAAACCGTCCCAGCCGGCCGACCTCCAGCGCTTCTCGGCGGCGTCGAGGTCGAGCGAGCCGAGGTTGTCGAGCTCGTCGGCGAGCTCGCGTGCGTTGGCGTCCGGCACGCGTGCGCTCAGCACGGTGGCACCTCGGCGCATGATCTCGGCATAGGCCTGCGCGCGATCGCGGGGTACATCGTGCGTGGTCAGCGTGCTCAGGATATCCGAGCCCGCATCCTGAAAACCGAGCGTGTTGACCCGGTACTGATCGCTGTCGCTATACGAACCGAACCGAGATCTCAGCAGCTCGGCTCCTTGCTGTGCAGCGGCGTTATCGCAGAACGCCGCGATGATCGTCTTCATGGCGTCTCTCCTTGTTTCCTTGGTTTCTTCGAAGCGGGTGGTTGCTCGGCGCTCTCGATATCGATCTCGTGGCGGCGCAGCACCACGGTCTGCTGGTCGACGTGGCGCTCGCGGACGATCTTGATCCTCAGCTCCTCGCGGACGCGGAGCCGGGTCTCGACGACCACGACCTCCTCGACGCACGGCACGATCAAGGTGTCGCCCTCCTGGCGAGGCTCGGGCCGGTGGGCGACATACGCGTTCACCGGTACGCGCTCGATGTCGATCCGCTCGCGCCAGATGGGCGTCTCGACGAGCTGTGACTCGGTCACGACTCGTCGCTTCACGCGCACGCGCCGTTCGGGTGCTTCGCGGACCGAGGTTACGACCCGTTCCGCGATCACGGGAATCGACAGGCTGTGCTCGGTGCCGCCTGCGAAGTCGCGCCAGCGTGCGGCGATCGAGTAGCCGCCGTCGTCGTGGTGCTCGAGTGAAGCGAAGGGGACCTCGACGCGCGCGCCGTCCTCGAGGCGGACGACGGCAATCGCCTCGTCCCCTTCGCGTACGCGCACGTCGCCGAGCCGCCCGGCGTTGCCGTCGAGATCGACGACCGTTGGGTCCCTGCGCGTCGCCACGAGATTCCTACATCGCGATGGCGATGATCACGGCGATGATGATGATTGCGAGGATCGCGAGCCACAGCCAGGACATGTTCGAGCTGCGCGTCGTGGATCCTCGATCGGTATAGACCTCGGCCATTGGAAGCCTCCTGGTTGGTTTCGATCGCGATCGATTGCAACCGCCGTTCCGTCGAGACGATGCCGATCAGAGCGGCGATGCGAGCACGTCGCGAACAGCGCGCTTGAGCTGTTTGCTCGTGAGATTCGCTTCGAGCACGCACGCAAAGGGTGCGTCCGCGAGAGGAGGCGAGGGCGCGCCGATCGCGATCACCGGTGCGCTGCGCTGCACGACCAGCTCGCGCAGCTCGTCGGCATCGCCGATCGAGAGTGCCTCGAGCCCCACGATCCAGAGCGCCGCCGGCTCTGCAGCGAGCGTCTCCAGCGTCGGTGCGCGCATGACCTCGATGGTCGGCGAAAGCAGCGCGAGCTCGTCGGCGAGCCAGGCGCCGAGCTCGCGGTCCCGCGCGTAGACATGGATGCGTACCTCGGATGGCATCGGGCACATCTTGGCAGCCCGCCTCGGCCCCGCGCCGCGCCTCACGATGAGCGCGCGCTCACCGACCCGCCACGGTGAGATCGGGTCGAGGCCCTCGCGGAAGCGCGTGACGCAGCGCGGCATGGGAGGTATGCTGTCCGGTAGTGAGCGTCTACCAGAACGCCGGTATCTCGATCCTGAGCAAGCACGACCCGCGGGCGCGGGGGGATCGCAAGAGCCGCGTCGCGCTGGTCCTCGCCGGCGGCGCGATCACCGGCGGAGCGTTCAAGGCGGGCGGATTGCGCGCACTCGACGAGCTGCTGCGGCCGGGGCGGCGATTGACGGACTTCGACATGTTCGTCGGACTGTCCGCCGGATCGGTCCTGGCCAGCGCGCTCGCCGCGGGCATCGACGCCGAGGAGCTGTTCCGGATCACGGTCGGCCACTCGACGAAGTTCTCGGCCATGGCGCCGCTCGACTTCATGCGGCCCAACCTGCGCGAGCCGGCGGAGCGGGTCGCGCTGTTCGTCGCGAAGGTCGCCGAGATTCTCGGCTCGTACGTCTCGGGCCGCGAGGATCCGCGGTCCGGCCATCGGTTCACCGCGAAGCAGACCGCGCTCAAGCTCGTGAGCGTGCTCGCGCGGCTCGCACCGACCGGGGTCTTCGATCCCGACGGCGTGCGCGACTACCTGCGCCGTCAGATCGGCGAGCTCGGTATTCGCGACGACTTCCGCGAGCTCGAGAAGTCGCGCGGCAAGGCGCTGCTCGTGACCGCCGTCGACATCAACACCGGAACGCAGGTCGTGTTCGGGCCGCGCGAGCACTACGCCGCCGTGCGGGTGTCCGATGCGGTGAGCGCGTCGTGTGCGCTGCCGGTCTGGTACCGGACCGCCCGGGTACGTAACCCCCGGTACCGCGAGCCCAACGAGCGCCGCTGGCTCGACCTCGCAGACGGCGGCGTCGTCCGCACCGCGAACGTCGGGGTCGCGCTCAAGCGCGGCGCCGATCTGGTCGTCGTCTACAACCCGTTCACGCCGATCCGCTACACGGCGCCCGATCGATCGCTCTACGAGCACGGCGCGTACGCGCTCGCGAGCCAGCTGTTTCGCACGGTGCTCGGCTCGCGCCTGGATATCGGCAAGGACAAGATCGCGAGCGATCCGGCGATCCACGCCGACATCGTCTACATCGAGCCTCGCAGCGAGGACCTCGACTTCTTCGCCATGAACCCGCTCAACTTCTGGTCGAAGCAGCGCGCCGCGCAGCACGGCTACGACAGCGTGCGGATCGCGCTGGCCGAGAATCACGAGCCGCTGCGCGAGGTGTTCGCGCGCCACGACATCGAGCTCTCGGGAGGGCGGCTGCTGCAGCCGTCGTTCGTCGCATGATCGCGGATCCGCCGGTGATCGCCCGGCTGCGCGCCGAGCTCGCCGCGCAGATCGCCGCGCCGCTCGCCGTCAGCGAGACATCCCACCAGTACTACTTCGACGAGACCTCGGCCGCCTACAACGAGATCGAGGTTCGCCAGGGCGAGGCGTTCGCGGTGGTGGTCGTACGCGGCGCGCTGCCGTCGGAGGAGTTCGTCGTCCGCGTGTGGCACCGCTACGCAGACGAGATCTGGCTCGTCGACAGCGTCGAGCAGGTCGTGTTCGTGGTCCCGCGCACCGGCGTGATCCGCGTGTTCGAGATCGGCGAGACGGTGCGCTCGGTGCGGCTGCCCGACGTCCACATCGCGGTCGCCACGGTGTTCGCGATCGTCAACTGATCAGCTGTGCGTATCGTCGACGGCGGCGAGCACCTGCGCCGCCTGCACCGGCTTGACCAGGTGCGCCTCGAAGCCGGCCTCCGCGCTGCGCCGGAGATCGTGCTCCTGGCCGTAGCCGCTGATCGCGACGAGCCTGGGCGTGGCGGGCAACGTGTCACGCAGCTTGCGCGCGAGATCGTAGCCGTCCATGACCGGTAGACCGATGTCGACCAGCGCGATCTCGGGCCGGAACGCGGGTGCGCTGCCGAGCGCCGATGGGCCGTCGAACGCGACGATGACCTCGTGGCCGACGGCGCGCAGCAGCTCGGCCAGCATCTCGGCCGCATCGCGGTTGTCGTCGACGAGCAGGATCCGTCGCGGCGTGCAGCGCAGCGCGACCATGCCCTCGGGGGTGCGCTGGACCTCGCGCATGATGCCGAGTGACAGCGGGAGGCGTACGGTGAACCGGCTGCCGCGCCCGGGGCCGTCGCTGTGCACCTCGACCTCGCCGCCGTGCAGCTGGCACAGGCTCCGGACGAGCGTGAGCCCGATGCCAAGTCCGCCCTGCGCGCGATCGAGCTTGCGCGCGCCCTGCACGAACGGCTCGAAGATCGTCGGCAGCACCTCGGCCGCGATGCCCTCGCCGTTATCCTCGATCTCGGTGATCGCGGTGCCGTCGCGCGTCGTCAGCTGCAGCGTGATCGAGCCGCCGCTCGGGGTGTACTTGGCCGCGTTCGTGACCAGGTTCTGGAAGATCTGAGCGAGCCGGATCTCGTCGCCGTCGACGAACACGAGGTTGCGCGGTGCCGCGATCGAGACGTGGTGGCCGCGTTGCTCGAGCAGCGGGCTCGACGCCTCGACGGCGTGACCGATCACCGCGCCCAGATCGACGCGCATCTTGCGCAGCTCGATCTTGCCGCGCGTGATTCGCGAGATATCGAGGAGATCGTCGACGAGGCGCACGAGGTGCCGGGTCTGGCGCTCGATCATCGCGCGCTCGCTGTCGCCGCCGATCTCGCCGCGGATGCGCATCAGCTCGAGCGCGGTGAGGATCGGCGCGAGCGGGTTGCGCAGCTCGTGGCCGAGCATCGCGAAGAACTCGTCCTTGCGGCGGTCTGCGACGCGCGCCATCTCCTCGGCGTGCTTGCGATCGGTGATGTCCACGAACACCGCGAGCGCCTGGACCTCGCCGTCGGGCCGCACGATCGGTGCCGCCCACAGCGCGACGTCGATCAGGCTCCCGTTGCGGCGCAGTCGCCGCATCTCGAGCCCCTTGATCGACTCGCCACGAGCGATGCGCGCGATGTTCGCGACCACCTCGGCGCGCTGAGAGTCGTCGACGGCCGGCCACGGCTTGCCGATCACGTCCGCGGCGCGCCAGCCGAACACGGCCTCGGCGGCGGGATTCCATAGCCGGATCTGGGCCTCGAGATCGGCGATCACGATCGCGGCCGGAGACGCGTTGATCACCGCGTTCAGCGTCCGGTTGGTCTCGGCGAGGGCTCGACTCGCGGCGCGCTCCTGGTCGAGCAGGCGCGAACGATCGATCGCCTGCGCGCACTGGCTCGCGAGCACCTCGATGAACGTGCGCTCGTCCGGCGGGAAGACGTGTGCGTGCGGAAACGCGAACGCGAGCCCACCGATCGCGCGACCTTCGCTGACGAGCGGCAGGCACGCGGTCGAGAAATCGGCGGGGGTCACTTTCGCGATCCGCGTCGCCGAGAACGGGAACGCGACCGAGTACTCCTGGAGATCGGCGAGGTAGAGCGGCTTGCCCAGCCGCACCGCGCTGCAGAGCGGGATGTCGTCGGAGAGCCGCAGCGTCGCGAACCGGCGCGCCTCGTTCCCATAGCCGATGCTCGCGAGCATATCGAGCTGCGTGCCGGTCGGGTCGAGCAGCCAGACCGCCGCCGTCGCCTGCCCGAGCACGCCCGTGCTCTCGCGCAGGATCGTCTCGGCGACCTCGCGCGCCGACCGCCGGTGCGCGAGCTGCGACCCGATCGCCTCGAGGCGGCGCGTCTGCGCGGCGATCCGCTCCGCCGCCTGGCGCGCGAGCCGCTCGGCGTCGAGCGTACGGCCGTTCTCGACCGCGAGCGCCGCGCGATCGGCCAGCTCCTCGAGCAGGCGCACGTCGGCGTCGCTGTAGGGAGTGACCGACTCCAGCCGGCTCGCGCCGAGCGTGCCGAGCACGCGGTCGCCTCGCTTGATCGGTACGAGCACGAAGCTCTTCGGCTGCAGCCGGCGCGCGGTGTCGCCGAAACGCGTGCTCGCCGCGAACGCCTCGGTGTCCAGGTTCGACAACCGCAGCGACGTGCCGGTCGCCACGATGCGCTCGGTCATCGAGCCGGCGAGCGGCGTCGGCTTCGAGAACAGCGCCTGGATCTCGGCCGTGATCTCGAGGTCGGCGTGAAACGCGACCGGCTCGGCGTACTTGCCGTCGGCGGAGATCAGGTTTGCGACCGCGATCTCGCCGACCTCGGCGGCGGCGGCACGCACGAGCAGGTCGAGAATCGCGCGCTGATCGCGCACGGCGGCCGAGAACGCGCGCGACGCGCTCGCCACGACGAGGGCACGCCGGTGCTCGTGCTGGGCGGCCGCGTAGAGCCGCGCGTTGGTCAGCGCCATGCTCGCGCGGTCGACGAGATCCTGGAGGAGCGACAGGTCGGCCCGCGTGAACGCGCGCGCCGTGACGTCGCGCAAGATCATCACGAGGCCCACCCGTTCGGCACCATCGCCGAGTGCGGCGGCGATCAGCGAGTGCGTCGGAGCGTACTGGACGCTGTTGCGGCGCGCGGCGTCGACGAAGGTCCCGCCGAGTGCCTGGCGATCGATGTGCTCGACGAGCATCGGCTCGCCGGTCGCGAGCACGCGGGCGCTGTGCCCCTCGCCGAGCTCGAGCGGGCGCGCGAAGAACTCGCGCAGCACCTGGGTGCGGTGCGGGTCGGGATGATGTACCGCGACGGCGCGCAGCCGATCGGTGCCATCGCGCGTGCGCACGACGCAGCCGTCGCCGACGAGGTCGGCGAGCGTGCGCGCGATCGTGTCGAACAGCTGCGCGTGATCGAGCACGCCCGCGAACGCGTGCGAGGCGCGCGAGAGCGCGAACAGGCGGCGCTCGGCGTGCTTCTGCTCCGTGATGTCGCGCGTGATCACGTGGATGTGCTCGCCGAGCGGGTACAGGTGGCTGCGGAACCAGCGGTCCAGCCGCGCGTAGTGGCCGTCGACCTCCTCGGCCTTCCCGGTGGTGCGCACGCGATCGAACGCGCGGTGGAAATCGCTGCCGATCACGTCGGCATAGACCTCGAACATCCGCTTGCCGATCAGCGCGCCGCGCTCGAGCCCTGCCATCCGCGCGATCGCCGGGTTCGCGTACACGAACGTGCTGTCATGCGTCAGCACGCTGACGCCGTCGCCGAGGGCCTCGATCAGCGCGGTCGGCTCCCACGACATACAGGGACATTTCACGCGCCGGCACCACCAGCGTCAACCGTTACTGGGCCCAGCCGTACTCGAACGTGGCGGTGACGATCGGCTGGATGCCCGACTGCAGCAGTTGCGCCTCGACGGTGTACGTGCCCTCGAGGCTGCCGAACGGCATGCGGAACGTGAACTGATCGATCTGGCCGGTGCCCGGGACGCGCTTGTCTCCGCCGCCGCCGGAGAGCTTGTCGTTCTCGAACACGATGTTGCCTTCGGGATCGATCACGCGGACATCCCAGAGGTTGTCGTCGAGGAAATGGTACGTACCCTCGCTGCTGCCGGCGGGCGCGAGGCTGGCGAGGATCGTGATCTGCGGGCCGAGCCGGTCGTGGGGCCCGGGACCCGGCAGGTGGTTCTCCCAGTAAGCCTGGGAATCGGTGGCGACCGCGACCAGCAGCACCCGACAAGTAAAGCACGAGCCGTTCGTACGTGAGGGCTGCGTCAGGAGCGACCCGTCAAGTCATCGCGCATGCGCGAGAAATTCGGGGGTGGTCCGTCGCTGTCACACGCGCGCAGTAGCCTGCGACCATGGGCTGCTGCTCGCGTGACCAGCTCTGCGATCGCTGTCTGGCCGACGCGCTCGCGCAGCTGCGCGGCGTCGCGGCGTGTCGCGGCGAGTACTGGGCGCGTGGCGTGGCGGACCGGGTCTCGCGCGCGCGGGCGTGGCCCGCCTACGACGGCAAGTGCGCGAGCATCGCGCGGGCCAAGGTACGCGACCTCGGCCGCGACGCCCGGTTACACGAGGAGCTGGCCCGCCTGTGCGCCCACTGGGCCGCGCGGTGGTGGGCAAGCTAGCGGGGCAGGGTGGCGCGATCGAGGTGGTACAGCCCGCGGCCATCGGCGAAGTAGACGCCGCTCGGGTCGGCCGCGACGGAGAGTGGCGGCGGGGTCAGCAGGGCGTCACCGCAGGCGAGCGTGTGCACCTCGCCGCCGAAGCGCGAGACCTGCTGGATCCGGTACTCGTCGCCGTAGCTCGTTGCGAGGTACAAATTGGTGT
>DAIRFU010000325.1:0-1326 GCA_036794935.1 Kofleriaceae bacterium
AGGACGGCGAGCACGGGGTCGAGCGCGTGCTGCGCGACACGCCGGACCTCGTCCTCATGGATCTCTCGCTGCCGCGGCTCGACGGCTGGGAGGCGACGCGCCGGCTGAAGGCAAACGCGAGCGTCAAGCACATCCCGGTGATCGCGCTCACCGCGCATGCCTCGCGCGAGGACCAGACGCGCGCGGTGGAGGCGGGGTGCATCGACTACCTGACGAAGCCGATCGATCGCGAGCTGCTGCTCGACACGATCAGGAAACATCTGAAACGGAGCAAGACCACGTGAGCCCGACGAGGCTCCTCGTCATCGATGACGATCCGATGCAGATCGAGCTGGTCGAACGCGCGCTGTCGCGTGACGGGTTCGAGCTGCGCGGTGCGAGCTCGTGCGAGGAGCTCGATGGGCTGACGAAGGGCTTCGCGCCCGAGGTCGTGCTCCTCGACGTCAACATGCCGGACACCTCTCCCGAGCGCGTGATCGCGCTCGTCCGCGAGGCGGCCGGGGGTGCACGGATCGTTCTGTATTCCGCGTGGGAGGAGTCGAAGCTGAGGACTCTGGCGGCCCGCTTGGGCGCCGATGCGTTCATCTCGAAGAGCGTCTCGGTGTTCTCGATCGGCAGCCGCCTGCGCGAACTATTGCGGGGGTGACCGATGAAGAGTGAAGCGGCTGCAACACTGCGACGAGTGCTCGAGGATCCGATCTACAACAAGACGCTCCGCAAGGAGGTCGGGCGCGGCGAGCTCGATTACGAGGTGTATCTGCGCACGCGGGAGCTGCTCGCGCTCCAGACACCGGCGGACGAGCTGGTGGTTCCGGAGGAGCTGCTGTTCCAGGTCATGCACCAGACCCAGGAGCTGTGGCTGAAGTGCGCGGCGTTCGAGAGCGCGAACCTGGTCGAGCAACTCGACGGCGACGCGATCCTGCCCGCGCTCGATGCGCTGGACCGGGTCGCGATGATCGCGCGCGTGCTCGGCGAGCAGATCCGCGTGCTGTTCACGCTATCGCCGTCGCGGTTCCAGGTGATCCGGCGCAGCCTCGGCAACGGCAGCGGCCTCGAGTCACCCGGCTACAACCAGCTCGTCACCGCGGCCGACGCGGCCTTCGCGGCATTCATGCGGATCGTCGCGCGGCGCGGAACGACGCTGCTCGACGTGTACAGCCATCCCGATGACCACGGCGATCTGCATCGCGTGGCAGAGCGGTTCGTCGACTGGGATGGCAACTTCCAGACCTGGTTGATCGAGCACTTCATGCTCGTGCGCCGCACGATCGGCGTGGATCGGACCGTGCGCGCGCTCGACGGGTTCCCGACGGTGGCGCTCGGATC
>DAIRFU010000325.1:1336-7960 GCA_036794935.1 Kofleriaceae bacterium
CGGATCCCGGATGACGAAGCCGCTGTTCCCGGAGCTGTGGAGCGTGCGCGTCGAGATGACGCGGGGCTGGGCGCGCGAGGGCGGCTTCGAGCCGGGCGTCGCGCGGACGCCGCCGGCGATCGAGCCCGTCACGTCGCGCACCGGTACCGCCGAGGTCGAGCCGTTCGAGGTGGGCGCGCTGCGCGCCGAGTTCCCGCTGCTCGCGAAGTGCGTGTACCTGAACAGCAACTCGACCGGCGCGATGCCGCGGGCGGCGAAGGCGGCGCTCGACGGGTACTGGCGCACGCTCGAGGGCTGGCGCGACGAGGTCTGGGACCAGTGGTGGCGTACGCTCGGGGCCCATGCCGACGACCTCGCCGGCCTCATCGAGGCACCGCCGGGCTCGGTCGTCTGCGACACGAACCTGGCGACGCTGTTCGGGCGCGTGATGAGCTCGTTCGATTTCCGCGACCGCCCGAACGTGGTGACCAGCGACCTCGAGTTCCCCTCGATCCCGTTCATCGTGCGCGCGTTCGAGCGCTATGGCGCGGTGCCGATCGTCGTGCCGTCGCGGGATGGCGCGACGATCGAGGTCGACGCCGTCGCGCGCGCGATCGACGAGCGCACGCAGGTCGTCTGCCTGTCGCACGCGACGTTCACGACCGGCGCGGTCCTCGACCTCGAACCGATTGTGCGGCGAGCGCACGAGGTTAGCGCCCTCGTCGCACTCGATGCGTACCAGTCGGTCGGCGTGGTGCCGATCGACGTCGGTGCGCTCGGCGTCGACTTCTTGTTCGGCGGTGCGCACAAGTGGCTGTGTGGCTCCTACGAGAGCGCGTTTCTGTACGTGCGCCCGAGCCTGTTGCCGCGGCTGCGGCCTGCAGCGACCGGCTGGATCGCGGGGTCCGACCCGTTCTCGTTCGCGCCGCAGACCGAGTGGTCCGACACCGCACGCCGGTTCGCAGGCGGCACGCCGGCGGTGTTGCCGGCGCTGTTCTCTCGGCCCGGCCTCGCGCTGATCCGCGGCGTCGGCCTCGATACCATCCGGGCGACCTCGCTCGCGCGCACCGATCGGATCATCGCGCGCGCCGACGAAGCGGGCCTCGCGGTCGTCACGCCGCGGCCGTACGCCCGCCGCGGCGGGATCGTCGCGCTGCGGTTCCCGGGTGACGCCGAGGTCGCGCGATCGCTGATCGCCGATGGCTTCGTGTGCAGCCACCGTGGCGGGATCCGGATCGCGCCGCACTTCTACAACAGCGACAGCGAGATCGATGGCTTCATGGACCAGCTGGTCCGGAGAGCCCGCGAGGCGCGGTGAACGCGCGCTCGCTGCTCAGCCTGCTACTGCACGCGGACAAGGCGCTCGATCTCGTCAGGACGGCGCGCGACCTCGGCTTGCTCGCACGCCTCGACGCCGGTCCGGTGTCGCTGCGCGAGCTCGCGGGCGCGGTTCACGCCCGCCCGCTGCGCATGTACAAGTTCCTCGATGGCCTCGAGAGCCTCGGGCTGGTCGAGCGCAGCCAGCCAAGCGATGACCTGCTCGCGACCGCGTACGTGGCCCGCGAGCCGCTCGCCGCCGCCGCCGATGCGGTGCTCGGCGAGCACTCGATCGAGCGGGACCGCGACCGGTATCCGTGGCGCGAGCTTCACGGCCGGCTCGCCGACGTGCTGCGCGGCTCGCTCGATACCCGGTTCGCGTGGCCGCCCGGCACGAGCGAGGAGATCCGCGACTTCGAGCGTGCGATGGCCTCCGGCTGTCCGCCGATCATCGAAGCGTTTCGCCGCGCCGAGGGAGCGCTGTTCGACGATGCGGCGCGGTGGCTCGACGTCGGCGGCGGCGACGGCACGGTGATGGCGGCGGTGCTGCGCGGCCGGCCGCAGCTCACGGGCGACGTGTTCAACCTCGACCCCGTGGGCGGGCTCGTCCGCGAGCGCGCGCGGGCGGCGGAGGTCGGCGATCGCATGGGATTCGTGGCGGGTGACTTCCTCGCCGGCGCGCTGCCGGGCGGTTACGACGTGCTGTCGTTCGTGCGGGTGCTGCACGACTGGCCCCCGGCCGTCGCCCGCTCGCTGCTCGCCAAGGCACGCGACGCGCTCGCCCCCGGCGGCCGGCTGGTGATCTGCGAGGAGTTCCGCGATCGCGACCGGCTCGCCGTCCAGTTCTTCTGGACGTACTTCCTCGTCGGTGCCGACGGCTGCGTGAGCCGCCTGCGCGAGGTCGAGTGGTATGTCGAGGCGCTCGGTGCACTCGGGTTCACCGGCGTCACGGTGGTCCCCGGCGCGTTCGATCTCGTCATCGCGCGGCGCGCCTGAGGCACCTGGTAGATCGCCCGCCGGCGAGTAGACTGGGGGCCCGTGTCGCTCGCGTCGCTGCTCTCTCCCACGCGTCTGCGTGCGCTCGCCGGATATAGCTTCGAGCGCGGTGATCGCTACTGGCAGCAGGGCCGCGTGCGCTGGTGCCAGCAACAGGACGACGAGATCATCGGCGCGGTGCAGGGCACGCAGGAGTACATGGTCCGCGTGTTCGCGCATGGCCGGAACGTGGCCGCGCAGTGCACGTGTCCGGTCGGCGGTGGCCCGAGCCTGTGCAAGCACGCCGTCGCGCTCGCGCTTCACTATCTCGAGCCCGCGACAACCGCCGCCGATCCGGCCGGCCCGGTGTTCGCGACACCGGGCGAGCTCGAGACATGGTGCAACGAGCACGATGTGATGCACGAGCTGGCGGTCGCGGCCGACGTGCTCGCCGGCGACCTGAACGCACGCACGCCGCACCCCAACCTGATGCTCGTGCTGCGCAACCTCGCGCTGCGCGACGTCGGCTCGGTTCAGGGCGTCGGTCGGTTCATCGGCATCCGCCAGCTCCAGCGGCCGACCGCCGAAGCGGCACGCCGGTACCTCGAGCGCGCTGCCGAGGATGTGAAGGTCGCGCTCGCCGAGGAGAGCGAGCCGCGCCAGGCGCCGCGGGACGAGCTGCCGGCCCAGCTGTTCACGCGCCTCGGCGAGCTACGCCGGCGGCTGCGCGCGACGGCGGTGCCGCGGTCACGCGCGACGCGTGCGGCGGGCGTGCTCGATCTCGATCGCGGTGGCGGTGCGCTCGTCTGGAAGGAACCGACGCGTCTGTCGTTCCGCAACACGGTCTGGAAGACCACGGCCATCGAGGCCCGGCTCGCGTACACACCTCAGGCGGCCGCGAGCTGCACGTGCACGCTCGCGAGCTGCACGCACGCGCTCGCACTCGTCGACGCGGCTCTCGACGTGCTCGCCGATCCGGCGCAGAGCCGGATCGCGCACGGCATCGCCGACGAGCTGCTGCGTCCGCCCTGGCAGCGCGCGCTCGCCGAGCTCGCGAGTCACGACGACGCACCCGCGCGGACGGCGCGCATCGAGGTGTGGTGGCAGATCGAGCGGCAGTTCGGCGCGACCACGCTGACGCCGCTCGTCAAGAAGCAGCTCAAGAAGGGCGGCTTCAGCGCGGGCACGCGGATGGCTCCCACGCGCCTGCTCGACGAGTACTCCGCCGGCCTCGCCGAGCAGGACCTGCGGATCGCCGAGCCGCTCGCCGCGTGGATCGCGTCGCGCGCGAGCACCTATCCGGCGCGGGCCTTTGCGGCGCTCGTCGGCCATCCCCGCGTCACCGACGCCGACGCGCCCGACGACGTGCTCCAGGTCGTGCGTGCGCCGCTCGGGTTCAGCGCCTCGGCGGCAGGTGACACGATCAAGCTCGAACCGATGATCGGCGGCGCGCGGTTCAGCCCGCGCCTGCTCGCGACGTTGCTCGACGTCTTCGCGCCCGGCGAGCCGCTGCTCGTGCTCGAGCCCGAGCACGGCCGCTGCCTGCTCGTCGATGTCGGTGATGACGCGCGACACCTGTGGAGCGTGCTCGCGCGGCACGGCGATGCGTTCCCGCCGGAGAGTCACGCCGCGCTGCTCGATCGGCTCGCGCGGCTCGAGGCGCGCATCCCGCTCGACGTGCCGGCGTCGCTCAAGGGCAGCCGGCTGGCCGCGCAGCCGACGACGGTGCTGCGGATGCGGCTGGTCGAGGATCGCACGCTCGAGGCCGAGGTGTTCGTACGCCCCGCGCCGGGCGCACCGCTGTTCGCGCCCGGCGCCGGACCGCGCGACGTGATCGTGTCGACCGGCGAGTCGCGCGGCTACGTCCATCGCGATCTCGGCGAGGAGCTCGTGCAGGTTCGCGTCGCGCTCGCCCGGCTGCCGCTGGAGACCGCGATCGAAGGCCCGCCGCTTTGCTTCACGGTCCAGGAGCTCGATGCAGCGCTCGCGCTCGTCGCAGCCGTACAGCAGCCGCCGCCCGGTATCGAGGCCGAGTGGGTCGACGGTCGGCCCTCGATCACGAGCTCGGGCGGGCCCGCGCAGCTGCGCGTGCAGGTGCAAGCGCGCCGCGACTGGTTCGGCATCGAGGGCGAGCTGAAGATCGAGCAGGGCCGGCTCGAGCTCGCGGTGCTGCTCGATGCGATGCGCCGCCAGCAGCGCTACGTGAGATTCGGCGCGAACCGCTGGGTCGAGCTGTCGGACGCGCTACGCGAGCACCTGCGGCCGCTCGCCGATCAGACGTTCGCGACGAAGGACCGGCTCGAGCTGTCACCCGGTGCCGTGCCCGCGGTCCGCGCGCTCGGCGAGGCAGGGGCTCGCGTCCAGGCCGCGCCGGCGTGGCAGCAGCTCGGCGATCGGCTCGCGGTCGCGATGAAGCTGCGGCCGCGACCGCCGGCCTCGCTCGCGTCGACGCTGCGCGGCTATCAGGTCGAGGGCCACGCGTGGCTGAGCCGGCTCGCGGCGTGGGGCGCGGGCGGTTGCCTCGCCGATGACATGGGCCTCGGCAAGACGATCCAGGCGATCGCGGTCCTCCTCGATCGCAGCAAGCTCGGTCCGGCCCTCGTGCTCGCACCCACGTCGGTCACGCTCAACTGGGTCGACGAGCTGCGCCGGTTCGCGCCGAACCTGCGGCCGATCGTCTACGCCGAGGCCGCCGATCGCGCGGCCACGCTCGCGCGACTCACGAAGAAAGACGTGCTCATCATCAGCTACGGCCTGCTCGTGCGTGACGCCGAGCAGCTCGCGCAGCGGCGATTCGCGACGCTCGTCATCGACGAGGCACAGGCGCTCAAGAACCCGACCACGCAGCGCGCGAAGGCGGCGCGCGCGCTCGCCGCCGACTTCAGGATCGCGCTGACCGGGACGCCGCTCGAGAACCATCTCGGCGAGCTGTGGAGCCTGTTCTCGATCGTGTTCCCGAACCTGCTCGGTAGCTGGGATCAGTTCCGCGATCGGTTCGCGATCCCGATCGAGCGCACGAAGAGCGACGATGCCCGCGCCGCGCTGTCGCGCGTGATCCGTCCGTTCCTGCTCCGCCGCACCAAGCAGGAGGTCGCGCGCGAGCTGCCGGCGCGCACCGAGATCCAGGTGCCGGTCGTGCTGTCGAGTGAGGAGACCGCACTGTACGAGGACGCGCGGCTCACCGCGGTGGCCCACCTCACGCGCGCGACGAAGCCGGAGCGTGACGAGCGCCGGCGCTTCGAGGTGCTCGCGGCACTCACCCGGCTGCGGCTGCTCGCCTCGCACCCGCGGCTCTACGACGCGACCTCGACGATCGCCTCGTCGAAGATGCAGCGCCTGCTCGAGCTGCTCGAGCAGCTGCGCGGTGAGGGCCACCGCGCGCTCGTGTTCAGCCAGTTCACCTCGCACCTCGGGCTGGTGCGCGCCGAGGTCGAGAAGGCGGGCATCTCCGCGCTCTACCTCGACGGCGGCACGCCGGCCGCCAAGCGCAAGCAGCTGATCGACCGCTTCCAGGCGGGCGAGGCGGAGGCGTTCCTGATCTCGCTCAAGGCCGGCGGCACCGGCATCAACCTGACCGCGGCCGACTACGTGATCCACCTCGATCCGTGGTGGAACCCCGCCGTCGAGGATCAGGCGACCGACCGCGCCCACCGCATCGGTCAGACCAAACCGGTCACCGTCTACCGGCTGATCGCGCGCGGGACCGTCGAGGAGCGCATCATCGCGATGCATCGCGACAAGCGCGCGCTCGTCGCGAGCGTCCTCGACGGTACCGGCGCCGCGGGGCGCCTGTCGACGCGCGACCTGCTCGCGCTGCTCGCCGACACCGGCTCTCCGGGACCATAGTCATTTCGTTGGCCCGGCCGGTGCGCGCGAGGCATTCGCGATACATCGAATGCGAATGAAGCGCGCGGCGATCGAGGCCATCGAGGCGGCGTATTCCGCGGAGGGCAGCGACGACGAATGGCTCGCCGCGATCGCGCGCACGATGCCGCGCCTGGAACACGGCCTGGGTCAGATCTGTCTCACGTATCGCATCACCGATGGTGGCACGCTCGTTTTCGACGACGTCGTGCAGCTGGATACCCCCGGAGATATCGAGGCGGCGTCGCGAACGGCGATGGGCAGCATGCCGCCGGAGTACGTGCAGGCGACCTGGGCGAGCCTGCCTTGCGGCACCGCGCTCGGCGGTGGTCCGCCGGAGGCGCGGGCACGGACTCGCGCCGCGCTCGCGCGCTACTACGGCCCGTTCGGGATCCGCGACATCGTCGTGGTCAACGGCATCGATCCGACGCAGCGTGGGATCTACATCGGCGCGCTGACCTCCGAGGAAGTCTCGCTACAGGCCAAGTA
>DAIRFU010000906.1:0-2206 GCA_036794935.1 Kofleriaceae bacterium
CTCGATCTTCGACGGCCGGCGCGCGCGATCGGCGGTGACGACCTGCGCCGCCGCCTGATCGATCAACACGACGCCCTCGCCGGTACACTCGACGCAGACCTCGCCCATCGGGCCGTCGGTCGGTGGCACGACGGCACGCGGGATCACGCGCCCGATCCAGCCCGCAAGCCGCATCGCGGCGACGAGCAGCACGCCCTGCGCCGGCAGCTTGACGCGCACGAGCGGCTCTGCGGTGCGCATGGCGACCGAACCGTCGCCGCGGAACTGGACGACCGGCAGCTTGCCGCGCAGACCGGGCACGTTGCCATTCTCCCAGCGCAGCGTCGCCTCGAACGCGAACACGAGATCCTCGCGCAGGTAGAGGATGTCGTCGTCGAGCGAGACCGCCGTGAACGTCTTGTCACCGGGCACCGCGATCAGGTAGCCGCGACCCGAGACCGCGTGCATGCGCGAGCCGCCGAAGTCGAACTTCTCCTCGGTCTGGTGGCCGCGCGAGCGCCGCATCGCCGGCTCGTAGTCGAGCTCGCCACCGGTGACGTGGATGCCGTCGAGCCGCGTCAGCACGCGGTCCTCGATGCGGATCACGAGCGCACCGCCCGCGGTGACCTCGAGCGACTCGTCGCCCTCGTCGGGGCGGACGAGCAGCTCGGTGGCGAGCTGCGAGAGCGGAACCGGCGGCGTGCTCCCCCAGCTCACGCGCGCGCCGGTTCCGCTCGCAGCGGACGACGGTGATGCGACCTCGACGGCACGCGAGATCATCGACTGCCCGCTCACGGGCTCGGGCACCGCGTCCTGTTTCGGCAGCACGAACTGGAGCGAGTCGCTCATCCGTGGCGCCTCGATCTCGTTCGACGGCGCCGCGGGCGCGGCGGCTGCCGCGGGCTCCGGCTCGGTGGGCGGTGGCCGGATCGCGACCTGGGTGACCGGCTCCTCGACAGGCGGCGGCCGGATCGCCACGCGCGTGACCTGATCCTCGAGCGGCGGCGTGCGGATCTCGATCTGCGAGGCCGGCTCCTCCACCGGCGGCGGCTGGATCGCGACCTGCGAGACCGTGGCGAGGGGCCTGGGCGGTTCCTTCGGCGGCCGGGTGCGCGGCTCGATGCCGCCGCCCGAGCGGGCGAGCTGCGCGAGGATGCCGTCGCGCTCCGCCGCGGTCAGGTTGACCTCGATCTCCTGCGCGAGCTCCTTCTGGCCGGCGAGCAAGAACGAGCGATACGCCTCGGCGTAGCGGCCGGCGCGTGCGTACGCGAGGCCGAGATAGCTGACCGCGCGTCCCTGGCTCGGATCGAGTGCGCGGCTCGCCTCGAGCGAGCCGATCGCCCGCTCGGATTCGCCGAGCTTGAGGTAGACGAGTCCGAGGTTGAGCCGGTGCGACGCGTCGGTCGGCGCGCGCTCGACGAGCTGCTCGTAGATCGGCCGCGCCTGGCCGAAGTCGGCGGCACGGAAGTAGGTGAGCCCGAGGAGCGCGAGCAGGCGCGGGTTGTCGGCGTCGAGCTGCAGCGCCGCGCGAAACGCCTGCTGCGCCTCCACGAGCTGCCCCTGCTTGAGGTGCTCGCTGCCGCGCGCGACAGCTTGCTCGACGGCCTCGCGATCGAGAGCGGGACTGGCCACCAGGTCTCATTATCACCCTGCCGGCCGGCGGCTGTCACGGGATTGGGCGTGCGAACCGGGCCACGTCGAGCGCACCCTCTGCGCTGACGGTCACCGTGATCGAACCGCCGAGATCGGTGCGCTCGACGCGCGCGCCGACCTCGCGCCAGCGCGCCACGACGTCGCGCGCCGGGAACCCGAACGCGTTCGCCACTCCACACGAGATCACGGCCAGCTCGGGCCGGGTCGCGGCGACGAACGCGGGCGATGACGACGTCGGGCTGCCGTGGTGGGCGGCCTTGACGACGTCGACGGCGCCGAGCCCGGACGCGACGAGCAGCTCCTCGCCCTCGGCCTCGAGGTCGCCGGCGAACAGCAGGCGCCTGCCCGCGTAGCTCACGGTGATCACCAGCGAGTTGTCGTTCACGCTGCGCACCGGATCGGGTGCGAGCACCTCGCGCGCGCCGGCCACCGCCCGATAGCGCGGCGCCCACACCGCGAGCTCGACGCCGGCCCGCACGAGCGAGCCGAGCCGCGGCTGCGCGAGATGCGTGCCTCGCGCGGCGAGCATTCGCGTGATGTCCCCGAAGCCGGGCAGCGGGCCGCCGCTCTCACC
>DAIRFU010000326.1:0-7905 GCA_036794935.1 Kofleriaceae bacterium
GTTCGCATGGACGAGCGTCGCGTCGTAATAGCCGCGCCCCCAGCCGATGCGGCCACCCGCGCGATCGAACGCGAGGCCGGGCACGATCACGGCGGCGAGATCGGCGAGTGCGACGGCCGCCGCGGCATCAACCGCCGGCTCGCGCAACCCGAACCGCCCGGGCACGAGCTGATCGATCGTCGCCTCGTGAAACGCGAGCTTGCGATCGCCATCGACGATCCGCGGATAGACGACGCGCAAGCCGCGCGCGCGAGCGAACGCGTCGAGTCGCGCCGTGTCGACCTCGGTTCCCTTCGGCGCGTAGAGCGCGACGATCGCGCCGGCTGGCTGCTTCGCGCGCAGCTGCTTCGTCGCGGTCGCGATCGCGTAGCTCGCCACCGCACGCGCCTCGCTCGTCAGCGCGTCGCGGCGCGAGAGCACGGTGCGCCGGGTCATCGGCTTGGGACGCATGTCGGTCGCGAGCAAGGGGTGTATACGATACCGAGCGACTCCCGCGGATCAAGGTCCTAAGCCATCGAATCGCCAAGGAAACTCAGGAAGTCGAGCACGACGGGCCCGGATCGCGGGGTGTTTCTCGCGTCCTGCCTGCCACGCCGAGCGACGCCCGGGCGGATGCTTGACTCTTTGCCGCCACCGGCGTACGCGGAGAGGGTGAGTCCCGGCTCGCGCGCACGACGTATCCTGGCGATCGCGACGGCCGCGATGCTGGTCACGTCGGTGCTGCTCGTCAGCTGGCACCGCGCGACCGTCCTGCACGGGCACTGCCTCGAGCACGGCGAGATGATCGAGCTGACGGTCGTCGCCGCCGGTCCCCACGCGACGCCCAATCCGGGCAGCGCCGAGATGAGCTCGGCCGACTGGACCAGGCTTGGAACCGGCGAGCACTGCGCGATCCTGGCCGTCACCCACGTCCCCCTGACCAGTACCGCGTCGGTAGCGCTCGCCCACGTGGTGGTCGCCAGCGACGTCGCGGCGGAGCCGGCTCCGCTTCCCGCGCTCGTCGCCGTCCCGCTCTACAGCCTCGCACCGAAGACGTCTCCGCCCGCGCACGCGTGATCCGATCATCCGTCGATCACTCGTGACAGGAGCGTCTCTTGATCCATCGCCTCGGTGCGATGGTCGCGATCGTTTGCATCGCGGCCGCCGCGTACGCACAGACATCAGTTCAGCCCGGTCGTGGCAGCCCCGCCGCGTCCGGTTCTGCATCCTCGGGGTCCGCAACCTCGGGGTCCGCAACCTCGGGTGCGGATTCCGCATCCTCGGGTTCCGCATCCTCCGGTTCCGCATCGCCGGTCACCGACGACGATCTGTCGGATATCGAGGCCGCGATCGGTGCGGACCAGGCCGAGGCGGCCGAGACCGGCGCGTCGCAGGCGCCCGCGCAGGGGGCGGGGCAGGCGGCGGGTGCGCTGCGCGCGCTGCTGAACCCGGATATCTCGGTCGTCCTCGACGTCGCGGCCGCCGCGTTCTCCGATCAGAGCCAGGCGCTGCAGACCGGCGGTCACGATCCGATCCACAACGGCTTCAACCTCCAGCAGCTCGAGCTGTCCTTCGTCAAGAGCGTCGATCCCTACTTCCGGTTCGATAGCCACCTCGTGTTCGGCCCCGACGGGTTCGAGCTCGAAGAGGCGTACGCGACGACGCTCGGCTTGCCGGCGGGGCTGCAGGTCCGCGCCGGTCAGTTTCTCACCCAGTTCGGTCGCATCAACGCGACCCACCCGCACACCTGGGCGTTCGTCGACCAGCCGTTCGCGATCGGCCGCGTGTTCGGCGGCGATGGCAACCATGGCGTCGGCGTCGAGCTCTCGTACCTGACGCCGCTGCCGTTCTACGTCCTGCTCGTCGGCTCGGTGACCGATCCGCACGGCGAGGGCACGGCGCGCAGCTTCCTCGGCGCCGACGAGCGCGAGCTCCACAACCCGCTCGAGCTCCAGAAGACGATCGCCGCGAAGGAGTTCTTCGCCCTCTCGGATGACTGGTCGCTCTTGACCGGCGTCTCGTTCGCGAGTGCAGCGAACGCGTTCGGCCAGCACACCCGCACCGATGTCTACGGCGCCGACGCGTTCCTCAAGTGGCGGCCCGTCACGTACCAGAGTAACCAGCAGGTCACGCTGCAGACCGAGTGGCTGCTGCGCCGCGCGCAGGTCGGCGACGCCCGCCTCCAGGATCTCAGCGGCTATGCCTACGCGCAGTGGCGGTTCGCGGCGCGCTGGGCGACCGCCGGGCGCTGGGATTTCGGCACCCCCGCCGACGGTCCGGTCCCCGATCCACTGGACCCGGCGTGGACGGCCGACCGCCACCGCTTCACGTCCGATGTGACCTTCTGGCCCACCGAGTTCTCTCGCCTGCGCCTGCAGGGCTCGGTCGACCACGCCGCCTGGCAAGACCCGGTCTGGGCGGCATTCCTCGCGCTCGAAGTCGTCGTGGGCGCCCACGGCGCTCACGTCTTTTAAGGAGCTCCACCATGCGTCATCGTCTCGTCCTCTGTATCGCTCTCGCCACCGTCGGGTTCGCCGCTCCAGCGCGCGCCGCGGTCGACGTCGCCGCCACGGTTCCCGACCTCGCCGCGATCACGAAGGAGATCGGCGGTGCGAACGTCAACGTCACGAGCCTGTCGCTCTCGACACAGGACCCGCACTTCGTCGACGCCAAACCCAACCTGGTGCTCAAGCTGCACAAGGCCGATCTGCTGATCGCGGTGGGCCTCGACCTCGAGATCGGCTGGCTGCCCACGCTGCAGACCCAGGCGCGCAACAGCAAGATCCAGGTCGGCAGCGCGGGCTATGTCGAGTGCTCGCAGTTCGTGAAGGTGCTCGACATCAACGGTCACGCCGACCGCACGCAGGGCGACGTTCACCCCGCGGGCAACCCGCACTATCTCTACGATCCGCGCCGCGCCGCCGCGTGCGCGAAGGGCATCGCCGCCCGGCTCGCCAAGATCGATCCGAGTCACGCCAAGAGCTACCAGAAGGGACTGAACGGGTTCGTCGGCCGCCTCGACAAGGCGCGCAAAGGCTGGGAGACGCGGCTCGCTGCCTACAAGAACCAGCCGATCATCAGCTACCACAAGTCGATGAGCTACCTGGCCGACTGGCTCGGGCTGCGCGAGATCGGGACCCTCGAGCCCAAGCCGGGCATCCCGCCGACGGCGACCCACGTCGTCGAGATCATCAAGGCGGCGCGAACGACCGGTGCCAGGGTCGTGCTCGAGGAGTCCTATTACCCGGACAAGACTGGTTCGCTGGTCGCCAGCAAGATTCACGGCAAGGTCGTCGTCGTGCCGGGTGGCACCGATGTGCAGTCGGGCGAGAGCTACGTCGCGCACATGGCCAAGCTGGTCGCCAAGCTCGAGGCCGCGATCCGATGAGCGCGCTGGTCAGCTGCCGTGGTCTCGAGGTCGGCTATCGCGGCCGCGCCATCCTGCCGCCGATCGATCTCGAGCTGCCACGCGGCAAGATGATGCTGATCCTCGGCCGCAACGGCTCGGGCAAGTCATCCCTCATCAAGACGATGCTCGGGCTGCAGCCTCCGATCGCGGGCGCGATCGAGTGGGCGCCGCGGGTACGCCGCGCGTACGTGCCGCAATCGGGCGCGATCGATCTCGCGGTGCCGGTGCGTGCCGCTGACGTCGCGGGCTGGGGCCGGCTGCGTGGCTGGAGCTTCCTGTCGCCGCTGCCGAAGCGCGAGGATCGGCGACATCGCGACGAGGCGCTCGCTGCACTCGGTGTCGCGGAGCTCGGTCGCCGCAGACTGCGCGACCTCTCGGGTGGCCAGGTCCAGCGCGTGCTGTTCGCGCGCATGCTCGCCGGCGAGACCGACGTCGCCGTCCTCGACGAGCCGACCGCGGCGATGGATGCCGCGGGCGAGCGCGCCGTCTACGGGACGCTGCGCCGGCTGGCCCGCGAGCGCGGCATCGCGGTGGTCGTCGTGACCCACGCGGTGAGCGCGGCGCTCGGCGCGTGCGACGAGGTACTGCTGCTCGATCCCGATACCGCGCCCGGGGGAGCCGACACGCGCGATGACCGCGCGATCGCGAAGGCGGCCGGCCGGGTCGTCACCGGCACGCCTGCCCAGGTCGCCGAGGATCCGACGTTCCATGCGCTGTTCGGGGTCGGAGCACGACCCGACGCGCTCGAGGCGGAGGCCGCGCGTGCGTCGTAGCATCCTGATCTTCGGCATCCTGCTCGTCGCTGCACTCGCGGCGGGCCCGGTCCAGGCGCAAGGGACCGATGCCGGTTCCGCCGCCGCTGCGGCGGCGAGCGCCGACGACGATCTCGGTGACATCGAGCAGGCGCTCGGCGCGGATCGCGAGCAGGCCGCCGCGCAGAAGCAGGCTGCCGAGGCCGCGCCGCAACCCGCACCGGTGAGTGCCGAGGCGCCGATCAAGATCGACGTCGATACCGGCGACGAGGCGCCGACCTGGAGCGAGCTCGTCGACAACTGGGATCTGTTCCGCGATCCGATCTACGCCGCCGGGATCGCCGGCCTGGTGCTCGGGTTTCTCTCGGTGTTCATCGTGCTGCGCCGGATGGTGTTCGTCTCCGCAGCCATCACCCAGGCCGCAGGGTTTGGCGTGGCCGTATCGTTCTACGCCTCGATCGCGGCCGGCTTCACGCTCGATCCCGTCTGGGGCGCGACCGCGATGTCGCTCGTCACCGCCGCGCTCGTCGCGCCCGACCCCAAGCGCTTCGGCCTGTCGCGCGAGATGGTGCTCGGCCTCGCGTTCGCGTTCTTCGCCGCCGGGGCGGTGCTCGCCGGCGCGCGCATTCCGCAGGAAGCGCACGAGGTCGAGGCGATCCTGTTCGGCACCGCGGTCGCGGTCAGCCGGGAAGACATGCACCGGCTCGCGCTCGTCGGCGGGTTCGTGCTCGCCATCCAGGTCTGGTGGTTCCGCGGTCTCACGTTCGCGAGCTTCGATTCGCTCGCGGCGCGCGTTCAGGGATTGCCGGTGCGGCTGCTCGATCTCGTCCTGCTGATCTCGATCGGCCTGTCGGTCGGGCAGGCCGCCCGTGCACTCGGCGCGCTGCCGGCGTTCGCGCTCTCGGTCCTGCCGGGGGCCGCGGCCGTCCAGCTCGCTCGGGGGCCCCTGATCGTCACGTTCGCGGTCGCCGCGCTGATCGGTGCCGCGTGCGGCGTGTTCGGCTACATCGTCGCGTTCTTCCTCCGGTTCCCGGTCGGAGCCACGCAGACGGTGCTCGCCTCACTCGTCGTGATGGTGGCGACCCTGATTCACGTTGCGGGTACGGCCTTCGCGCGGGCGCGAACGCGGGCGACGATCAGCGCGTGACCGCGTGCTGGCGCATGATGAAGTTCGCCAGCGGCCGGCGGTGGCGCTCGATATCGCCCACGAAGCGCAGGGCCATCCCGGCGCGGGGCTCGCGCTCGACCCGCACCACCTCGGCCTGCAGGTGGAGCGTCTCCTCGCCGGGGAGGTCGAGATCGAGCTCCGCCGCGGCCCCTGCCTCCATTTGCCGGGGGGCGCGCATGAACAGGCCGCTGCGGGACACGTCCTCGACGAGGCCGTCGATGACCAGCCCATCTGCGCGAAATTGCGCACGGGCCCGGACAGGGACTCGAACGGCTGCCCTCTTGTCCATGTGGTGAAAGCTACGCTAGCGACCCACTACCGAGAAAGCAACCCTTTCGAATTCCTCACGCTGACGCCATCGCGGCGTAATCGCTTCACTCCGGTCGGACCTTCTCGCAGGACATTGCATTCTGGGCGCGGCTACGGCAGATTGCAGCGCCCAAGGGCCCATAGCTCAGTCGGTAGAGCACCGGCCTTTTAAGCCGAGGGTCGAAGGTTCGAATCCTTCTGGGCTCACAGATAGTTACCCAACTCACCCAAGACCCCGTCGTCCAGACGGCCTAGGACACCGGCCTTTCACGCCGGTAACACGGGTTCGAATCCCGTCGGGGTCGCTTCGCTCGCTCACCTCGCCGCGGTCGCCGCTTCGCGCCGCCGCGGCTCGCTCGCTCGCTCGCGACCCTGCGTCCGCTCGCGCTGCGCGCTCGCGTCCGCGCGCCGCGCTTCGCGCGTCGCCGACGGCCTTCGACCCGCTGCGGGAACGCTCCGCGAGGGGTTCGAATCGACGACTCGTTCCACAGCTCGACTGCATACGCGCAGAGCCTGACGGCGTTGTCGACAAGGACAAACGGCTTAGACTCCCCAGTCATGGCCGCGAGGGGCCACTCGAGCCAGACTGAGCCGTCGCGCGCGACTCCGAAATCGTATGCGCCCTCGCCGAGCGTTGACCGATAGCCGATATCGGCGATCGCGCCCCTGCTCACGTAGTCCGGCAGATACTTCCCGGCAACCGCTTCGTTGACGGCGCGTCGATCGAGCACTTCGGCGCGGGTCACAAGCACGTCAAGCTCGGCCTCGAATGACGTCATGCCCGGCGTTCCCGAAAAAAGACGCAGAGACTCACGCAGTGGAAGCGAGAGTCCGAGGGCTGCGTGATCACGACGTCGGCGATCTGGATCACGCGGCGCATCTCGTCGTTGAGCGCGAGAAACGAGATCCCACCGCCCGCGTCGAAGACCTCGCCCGCGCGGCGATCTCTCGACTCGCCGACGCGGCGGCCATCGATATATGTCCCGTTCTTGCTGTGGTCGATGACACGTATGCCGTCGTAGTGACGCTCCAGCGTGCAGTGATGGCGCGAGATGTACTCGGAGGGCACCACGATGTCGCAGTCGGGTGCGGATCCGACCGTGATCCGCTTGCGTCCCTTGGGCAGCTCGAACTGGTGCACCGTGCCCGCGATGTGGATCCATGTGACAGGATCAGGTCCCTCGAAGAAGCCATCATGCTGATCCTCGGGCAGCGTCTTGGTCTTCAGCGGCCGGGGGGCACCCGACTTGCTCATGTGTTCATACAAGCCATCGCCGGCCGCGCGCTGGCAAGCGGTGACGTACTGGGCCCCTCATTTTGTCGATCCAGTACGTCACAGATCGGCGCATGCGGATCATGTCAAAGCGAGCACTTGCAGCGCGAAGTGACGTACTGATTCGACAATGTGCAGGGGTCGGTACGTCACCTCTTTTCTCTTGCCGCAGTTTCGTGTTTGTTGCTTCCGTGCCCCCGTCTCGCTCCGTTCTCGTTCTCGATACTGCCGGGCAACTCGACCGAGAGCTCGCGTCGCTCGCCGCGTATGTCGACGATATTCGCGATCTGCTCCGCGGTGACGCGCGAGCGTCGCTGGTCGAGCATACTGTCGCGCGCGTCATCGTGACCGCACAGCACCTGCGCACACAGGTACTCGATGCAGCCGTGCGCCCCGACGCGTCGATCGAGATCCACGAGCGTGCACTGCGGGCGCGCATGAACATCGTCGTTCGTGCGCTGTACGCGCTCAAGTAGAACGAGCGCTGGCTACCGCACGTAGCGTTGGTGGGACGCTTCAGATCGCTGCGCGACTTCAATCTCTACGTGGTCGATCGGGTCGCACTGATCCACGCTGGCTGGTCGGAGCAGCGCGGCTCGCAGCCGCTCGACTCGGCGAACCAAGCGGCGAGCGCGTACGCCGCGCTCGACGAGGCCGAGATCGCGTTCGAGCGCCTGGGCCGTGATGTAGACGTAGAGCAGTTCCTGCGTCTGGCGTCGGAGAGCCCGTGCGAGCCGGTCGCGACCGCATGCCGCGAGCTTGCTGTGACGATCGGAGCCGCGCTGAAACCACCAAGCGCGGAGGCGAGCATGACGCGACGGACCGCCGGTAGGACAGCTTCGTGATGGCCGACGAGCTCCGCGCTCGGCACACTCGCGCTATCGACGCCGTGACCGCGTTGGTGGAGCACCTGACAGCACTGCTCGGGTGTGCGGACGCACTCTCGGCTCTGGGACACGAAACTGCGGCCCGTGAAGCGCGGCGGTCGCTCATGCGCGCGAGCACGGCGTTGAGT
>DAIRFU010000907.1:0-2204 GCA_036794935.1 Kofleriaceae bacterium
CGAGCGACGGTGGCACCCGGGCGCTCGATACCGGGGAGCCAGGCCGCGCCGCGGCGGCCGGTAGCCCACGCGCGCTGCGGCGCACGATCGTCGGCCTCCGCTTCGATCTGCAGGCCGGCCGCGAGATCCGCGACGTCAGCTTCGAGCCCCTCGGGCTCCCCGACGTCACGACGGCGACCTTCGCGACGCTGTCCGGCGAGCGACTCACGATCGACAGCCATGCCGCGGCGCTGCCCTACGCCGCGCTGCTCCGGCTCGGCCTCGATCACGCGGTGATCCCGAGCGTCGTGCCAGGCGCCGACGATCTCGGCGAGGCGCTGCGCGGGCTCGTCGACTGCCCGATGCTCGGCGCGCTCACCGCCGAGTGGATCGGGCTCGGCTCGCCGGGCTTCTACCAGCAGGCGTGTGACGTCGGCCTGACCGCGCTCGCGGTGCGGCTGTACGCGCGGATCGACGCGATCGATGCCGCCGCGCTGCCGCTCGAGGTCGCGGGCGACGCGCGCGCGGTCGACGCCGACGCCGATCGCGCGCTCGATGGCATCGAGGCCGGCGCGTGGACGGGGAGCTTCGCCGAGGTGGCCGTCACCGGCACGTTCGCCGGCGCGGCGCCGTGACGATGCCACTGGCAGCGGGCATACCGCGTGGTATTACTATAAGGTGCCTGCAACCGTGGTGAAGACCGTCAAGCTCCCCAGGGCGCTCGCCGCCGCGTTGGCGCGCGCTGCGAAGCAGCGCGGCTGTACGCAATCCGAGCTGATCCGCGAGGGAATCGCGCGTGTGACGAGCGACGACGAGGGCATCGACATGGTCGCGGCGCTCGGCAAAGGCATCGGAATCGCGCAGGGCCCGCCCGATCTGTCATGGAACAAGACGTACATGCGCGGCTTCGGACGCTCCCGGAACCGCTGAACGAGCGCCGCGCAGGCGAGTTGCACATCCCGTCATCGTGGCCCGTCATGGTGGCCCGAGGGAGTGCGCGAGCTCCGGCAGGAGATGTCCATCGTGCATCGTGCAATCGTCGATACCGGTTTCCTCGTCGGGCTGTTGAACGAATTCGATGCTCACCACGCGTGGGCAACAAGCCTCGTCCCAGAGCTGCGCGGCCCCTGGTGCACCGCGGAGGCGTGCATCGCGGAGGTGATCTTCATGCTCGACGGATCTCGTCGTGCCCGCGATGCGGTTGGCCAGCTGCTCGCGTGGCTCGAGAGCGGAGTGCTCGAGGCTCGGCACCTGCTGCCAGAACAGCTTCAGCCGGTGCGTGCCGAGCTGCTTCGCTATCACGACCGCTGGGTGGACTTCGCCGACGCGTGCATCGTGCACCTGAGCGACCGCGAGCCGAAGCTACCGGTGGTCACCGTCGACGCGAACGACTTCGCGGTCTACTTCCGGTCGCGGCGCGGCCGTCGTCTGCTGATGCCGGCCACGGCTCGCCGGCGCTGAACGGGTCAGCGCTCGAGCTCGATCCGGTACTCGAGGGTCATCTGCTCGTCGCTGAAGTCGTGCGCCGCGAGCGGCAGCTGGCAGACGTCACCCGCGATGTCCTCGCGCGGGATGTGGACCTCGAAGTAGCCGCGCCGATCGGTGATCGCGGTGTAGCGGCCGGACGAGCCGGCGAACGAGATCGCGAAGCCTTCATCGAGGTCGCGGCGCGACGTGAACTGGCCACGGATCACGATCGCGCGGACGCCACCGGGATCGCAGGCGGGAGCGTTGGCTTGCCATCTCATGTCGAGCGGCTCGCGCGGTGTGGCGACGGCGATCTCCGGCGCACTCGGCCCCTGCGGCGCGGGGCGCAGCAGGAAAAGCCCCGAGGTGAGGACGGTGGCGATCCCTAGCGAGAGGCACGAAGGCACGCGAAGGGCGATCACGCGTGCATGATACCGCGTGGCCTGCCCGAAATCCCGGGTCACTTAGCGGGCCCGCTGACGCTACACAACCTGCGAGGGTTCCGTAATATTGAGGTCATGGTGATCCGTTTGTCGGATGACAAGAAGCCGCCGGCCCCGAAGCGGGACGGTGAGCGACAGACGGGGCTGGTGCTCGACGAGCGCACGCGCACCAAGAAGCCCCCGATGTACAAGGTGCTGCTCCACAACGACGACTACACGACGCGCGAGTTCGTGGTGTGGGTGTTGCAGACCGTGTTCCACAAGAACGAGAGCGACGCGATCTCGATCATGAGCCACGTGCACAACAACGGGGTC
>DAIRFU010000908.1:0-2199 GCA_036794935.1 Kofleriaceae bacterium
AAGCAGGTGCTGCCGTAATCGGGGTGTACCCAGCGGTCGTAGCGCGCGCGCTGATCGCGATCCGACAGGTGGGCGTACGCCTCGTTGATCTCGCGGAACTGCTCGCCGCCCTGCGGGTTGACGTCGGGATGGTGCTTGCGGGCGAGCTCGCGAAACGCGCGCTTGATGTCGGCTTCGGTCGCGTTGCGATCGACGCCGAGCACTTCGTAGTAATCCCGCTTCCGCCTGGCCATCTGGATGCTTTCTTACATGCCCCCGCCGAGGTCGCCACCTGATGAATCGGCTGCAGCGTAGATCACCTCGCCGATGCGCTGGGCAGCCAGCTCGAGGCGCGCGACCGCCTCCTCCACGACTGCGAGATCGTCGCCCGCGATCGCCGCCCGGCACTCGGCCAGCTCGGCGAGGAGCAGCTCGCGCTCCTCGACGGGCAAGAGCGCGCCGAACTCCTCCATCGCCCGGTCCGACGAGTAGAACAGGCCCTCGGCCTTGTTACGCGCCTCGATGATGAGGCGGCGGACCGCGTCGTCGTCCTGCATCTGCTCGGACTCGAGCACGAGGCGCTCGATGTCATCCTCCGACAGGCCGGTCGTCGGCTGCACGGTGACGGTCTGGCCGTACCCGGTACCGTGATCGCGCGCCGAGACACTGAGCACGCCGTCGGCATCGATGTCGAACGCGACCTCGATCTTCGGCACGCCGCGCGGCGCCGGCGGGATCCCGGTCAGCTCGAAGTGCGCGAGCGACTTGTTGTCCTCGGCCATCTCGCGCTCGCCCTGCAGCACGTGGACGGTCACGAACGGCTGGTTATCGATCGTCGTCGAGAAGATCTCGGTCGCGCGCGCAGGCACCGCGGTGTTGCGCGGGATGAGCCGCGTGAACACGCCGCCCATCGTCTCGACGCCGAGCGACAGCGGCGTGACGTCGAGCAGGAGCACCTCCTCGACCTCGCCGGTGAGGACACCGCCCTGCACCGCCGCGCCGGCCGCGACGACCTCGTCGGGGTTGACGGCCCGGCTCGCCTCCTTGCCGAACATCTCGGCGACCACCGCGTGGATGCGCGGCATCCGGGTCTGGCCACCGACGAGGATCACGACATCGATATCGCGCGCCGAGAAGCCGGCATCCTCGAGCGCGCGCCGGCACGGCTCGAGCGTCGCCTGCACGAGCGGCTCGACGAGCGCCTCGAGATCGCCGCGCGTGAGCTGCAGGATCAGGTGACGGGGCTGGCCGTCGGGTCCGGCCGCGAGGAACGGCAGGTTGACCTCGGTCGCCTCCGTGCTCGACAGCTCGATCTTCGCGCGCTCCGCCGCATCCTTGAGCCGCTGCAGCACCATGCGGTCGCCGCGCAGGTCCATCGCGTTTTGCTCGGCGAACGCGGCGAGCATGTGCTCGACGATCGCATTGTCGAAGTCCTCGCCGCCGAGGAACGTGTCGCCCGCGGTCGAGCGCACGCGGAACACGCCGTCGGCAAGCTCCAGGATCGAGATGTCGAACGTGCCGCCGCCGAGATCGTAGACCGCGACGCGCGCCGCGCCCTGGGCCTCGACGCCATACGCGAGCGCCGCCGCGGTCGGCTCGTTGACGATGCGCAGGACGTTGAGGCCGGCGATCCGGCCGGCATCCTTCGTCGCCTGGCGCTGGGCGTCGTCGAAGTAGGCGGGCACCGTGATGACCGCCTCGGTGACCTCCTCGCCGAGCCAGTCCTCGGCGGTCTGCCGCATCTTCTGCAGCACGATCGCCGAGATCTCCGGCGGCGAGTAATCGCGGCCGCGCACGCGGACGTGCGCATCGCCGTTGGGCGCCGCGACCACCTCGTACGGGCACGTCATGATGTGGCGCTGGACCTCGGGATCCTCGAACTTGCGGCCCATCAGCCGCTTGACCGCGTAGATCGTGTTCTCCGCGTTCGTCATCGCCTGACGGCGCGCCGCCTGGCCGACGAGCCGCTCGCCCGACGGCGCAAACCCGACCACCGACGGCGTCGTCCGCGTGCCCTCGGCATTCGCGATGACGGCCGTCTGGTCGCCTTCCATCACGGCCACGCACGAGTTCGTGGTGCCCAGATCGATCCCGACGACGCGCGACATGCTGCTCGATTATCCCTCTGCGGGCTTCGCCTTCGCGACGACGACGAGCGCCGGACGCAGGAGCCGATCCCCGGCGCGATAGCCACGCTGGAAGACCTGGACGATCGTGCCC
>DAIRFU010000327.1:0-7874 GCA_036794935.1 Kofleriaceae bacterium
CGTCCTCGTGCTCCTCGTTCGCCTGCGCCTCGGCCGCCGGCGCCGCCTCGGCGCGCTGCCAGGCCTCGGCCGCGTGCTGCTCCGCCTGCTCCATGGCCTGCTTCGCCTTGCCGGCCGCTGCCTGCGCTGCCTCGACGGCCTGCTCCTTCGCGTGAACCACCTCCTGCTTCGGCTTCTTGTCCGTCTTGCAGGCGACGATCAACAGCGAGATGAGGAGCAGGCGGCCCATGCGCCCAGCGTAACTCGATCGTCGCGCCGCCGCGATCGACCGGCGCGACACCTCGCGTCGGCCACGACAGCGGTGTCGCGATCGGCTGCGTGGCCCCTCGCGTATGATCGATAAGTGCGCGACCTCACAACCCGGCGACGTGGCCTGGTCCCTGCTCGAGGCGGCGGCATGCGTCCGCTCCTCGTTCTTGGCGCGCTGCTCGCCGCGCGCACCGCATCGGCGAACCAGTGCCCGGCATCGCTTCGGCAGGTCGTGACCACCGAGATCCCGCTTGGCTGTCCGCTCGTCGTCTACCAGGACCACGACTGGCCGGCGGTGCCCGGCGTCACCGTCGAGCACCAGGGAGTCACGCGCGACCTGACGCCCACCGTGACGAGCGAGACCGAGCTGCTCGACGTCTATTACGAGACCATCGACGCGAGCTGCGTCGAGTCGAACGGCTACCAGTCGCGGCCCTGGGATCGACTGACGATGGACCTCGGCACGGTGGAGGTCGGTGACATCATTCGTGTCGAGCTGGGCACGCTGAATGCCACGATCGAAGAGGCGGCGCCCTGCCCCGAGGCTTCGCCGCCCCAGGATCTCTACTGCCAGGATCCGATCCAGGAGTACTGGGCGTGCGAGGGCGACGCGGACGATCCGGATCCCGACCCGGATCCGGATCCGGATCCGCAACCCGGGGAGTCCGACAACGTCGGCGGCGGTTGCGACGCGAGCGGCGGTCTCGGCCTGGCGACCGCCATGCTGCTGGTCGGGCTGCGCCGCCGCGTTACTTCTCGACCGTGACCTCGACCGGCGCGGTCCACGCCTTGTCCTCGGCCGTGTAATAGAGATACGCGCTGGTCGCGGGCGCCTCGTAGATGCCGGGCGTGCCGGCGAGCAGGTCGAGATCGATGTCCTTCGTCGCGCCGGGCGGCAGCGCGCGCCAGTACAGGATGACCTCGCGCGGTCGCGTCTCGTAGAAGTCGATCGCGCCCTTGTCGCGCAGCTCCTTGAGCTGCCAGGTCTGGAACGTGAGGCCGCCCGGGATGCCGATCCGCGCGAGCGTCATCGGCAGGCCACCCTGCGTCGTGTTCTCGATCCGCGCGCGCAGCTTGATGCCCTCGCCGAGCTTGACGTGATCCTTCGCGAGCTGCGTGGTCACGGTGACCTTCGCGGCGGGCGAGGACTGCGGGCGCGCGGCGCGGTAGTCGATCGCGATCGAGTACGGCAGCGTGGCGCCTCCGGCGAGCTTCAGCTCGACCGTGTTCTTGCCGGGCCGGAGCGTGCCGGCGAGATCGTCCCAGACGAGCGCGTCCTTGCGCCCCTTCTCGAACGCGATCGTGCCGGCGTCGCGGCCGTTGATGATCAGGGTCGCGGTGCCACTCGCCTGCATCTGCTTGGCGTACTCGGTGTACGCGGTGAGCGCCTTGAGGCCGAGGATCGTCGCCTGCGTGTTGCTCCACTGGCCATAGCCGCTGCGCTGCGTGTTGAGCCAGTCGACGGCGCGACGGATCTGGCTCTCGTACTCGCTGTTCGGCGACGCCTTGACGAGCGCGAGGGTCGCGAGCGCGGTGGTCTCGATGGTCAGCGACTCGCCGCCCGACATCGTGATCGACTCCTTCGCGCCGGTGAAGCTGCCGTCCTTGGCCTGCATCGCGACGAGGCGCTTGACGAAGCTGTCCGCCTCCGGCATCCGCGCGAGCAGCGCGGTGTTCGTCGCGAGCGCGAGCAGGTACGGATCCCTGGTGGTGCCCGCGAGCTGCTTCTGCGCGGCGAGCTCCTTGTCGAGGCCCTTCGTGCGCTTCGCCTCGGCGAGGGCCCACATGATGTACGCGTTCGTCGTCGGCTCACCGGCGCGGCCGAACGAGTCGAGCGCCTGCTGCGAGCGCGAGAAGCCGCCCTTGCCGTCGCGGCGGCTCATCAGCCAGTCCGCGGTGCGCTCGACCATCGCGCGATCGACGTCGTAGACCTTCGCCATGTCGGCGAACTCCATGAGGCCGTACGCCGTGAGCGCCTCGTGGCCGGGCGTGTGGCCGAACCACTCGTAGCCCTTCTGCGTGGTCTCGTAGCCGGTGAGCAGCTTGTAGCCGCGGTCGAGCGTGCCTTGCGTCTTCTTGACGAGCGCCGCGTCCGCGGCGTCGTTCGTCGCGAGGTAGCTCAGCACCATGATGTTCGGATAGTTCGACGACGACGTCTGCTCGAAGCAGCCGCCCGGCTCGCGGATCATCGCCTCCATCCCCTTCGTCATCGACGCGAGCGGCGACGGGTACATGGTGACGGTGGCCTTGATCGATCCGGGCAGCGCGCCGGTCAGATCGATCTCGTGCTTCGCGATGCGGCCGGACGATGCGGTGCCCGCGGCCGACAGCTCGAACGGGAAGCCGGCGGGCACCACGCGGATCTTCTTCTCGAGCTTGTCGTCGAGCCCGCGCGCGCGCACCGCGAGCGACACGTTGCCCTCGCCGTCGGTCGCGATGACCTCGAGCGGGACGAACAGGCTCTTCTTCTCGCCGGCACGCAGGTGGATCCGGCCCGACGGGTCGCGGCCGACGTGGAACGCGGCCCCGAAGCTCGCGGTCAGCGTCGCGTCGAGGTCGCCCTCGGTCTCGTTGGTCAGCGTGATCGGCAGCTGGATCTTGTCGCCGCTGGTGACCTCGACCGGCAGGCGCGCGTCGAGCGCGAGTGGCATCTTCGACTGGATCACGGCCTGCCCGCCGCCGGCCACGCCCGCGGCCGACACGCCCTCGGCGATCGCGCGGAACGAGGTCACCGCGTCGGAGACCGGGAACGCCACGGTCGCGGTGCCGTCCTTGCCGGTGTCGACGCTCGCGTTCCAGTAGATCGTCTCGCGGAAGTCGGTGCGCGGACCCTCGTAGCCCTTCGTGTACTGCGGCACCGGGAACACGCGGATGGGCGAGTAGCCGCCGACGCGCCGGTCTCCCCGCGCATCCTCGTCATCGGCGAGCTCCATCTTGAAGTCCATCTGGCGCGGTCCGCCGGCCGGCTGCCGCTCGGCGCGGGGCCGCTCGGCCTTCTTCGCCTCGTCCTTCGGCTTCTGGTCGCGCCCGGCGACCTGCTTGCCCATCACGCCCTCCTCCAGCGGCGCGACGGCGCCCTTGGCGGGCTTCGCCATCGGCGGCGGCGCCGGCTCGGCCACGGGTGCGGCCATCGGCGGCTCGGCGGCAACCTCCATCGCGGCGCCCCCCATCGCCATCGCGGTCGTCGTCGCGCTATCGCTCCACGGATCGCGCGGCGAGAACACGGGCCGCCACTCGAAGCGGCGGTAGCCACGCGTCGCGAGCAGCGCGTCCATCGCGGCGGCCGCGTCGGGCCTGGTGCCGAAGTAGTAGCTCGGCTCCTCGATCGGATCCTCGTCGGTGACGGCGAGCTCGGGCTCGAGGTAGAGCTTCGCGAGCACGCGCCCGCTCTTGTCGTCGGCGAACGACAGCACGGTGTCGTCGACGACGGCGACGCCGACGTTCGCCGCGACCGGCTTGCCGCTGGCATCGGTGGTCTTGACGGTCAGCTTCACCGGATCGCGCGGCGAGTAGCGCTTCTTGTCCGCGGTGAGCTGGACCTTCAGATCCTGCCCCTTGCCGTGATAGACGAGCCGCTCGGCCAGCGGCTCCTGCTTCGTCGAGAACAGCGTCACCCGCGCGACGCCCTGGCGGTTGCCATCGATCGGCAGCTCGATCAGCGCCGGCGTGCCGGCCTGGACCTCGACCGCGGCGTCGGCGAGCTTCTGCTCGCGCAGCACCGCCTCGACGAGCACCGTCCGCGACGTCGAGCACAGTGCGGCGACGCGCAGCCGATGCGCGGAGTCATCGACGCTGCGCACGACGCAGCCGCCGGCCTTCGCGGCCGGCACGACGAACGTCTGGGTGATGCCGGCCGGCTTGGTGATCTCGACGTGGTACGTGCGGTCGGGCTGGGGCGCGAGCTCGAACAGGCCGAGCCCGTCGTGGATCGACGCGAACGCGGTCACCTCGCGGCCGCGGTCGTCGACGACCTTGCCCGCGATATCGGCCGGCTTGCCGAGCGTGTTCTTCGCCGTGAAGTAGACCCGGCCGGGCACACCCTCGACGAGGTCGCCGCCCTCGGGGAGCAGCGAGAGCTGCATCGTCTTCATCACGATCGGGATGCGCTTCTGGATCGACTCGGTGACGCCGCCGTCGTCCGCGAGGATCGTGAGCAGGCCGTCGCCGCGCGCGATCGCCGCCGGCAGCTGGAACTTCGCGGTCGCGTTGCCCTCCGCGTCGGTCTTGATCGGGATCCGGGCGACCTCGGTGTCATCGACCGTGACGATCCCGGTCAGCGCCTTGTCGGCGAACGGCTCGCCGGTCGCGCGCGCGATCGCGATCGCCGCGCTGACGTGATCGCCCGCGCCGTACGCCTTGCGCACGAATTCGACGCTCTTCTTGAGACGCGGCGCCTCGTACGTGCTGACGATGATCTTCTTCGTCGTGTGCGTGCCGTCGTCGCCGGTCACCGCGATCGTGTACTCGCCGCCCTCGAGGTCGGGCGACAACACGAAGTCGTTCTGGGCGACGCCCTGCTTCGCGAGTACGCGCTTCTGCGCGACGATCGAGCCGCGCGGCGACGTGAGGACCATGTTCGCGCCGAGGTTGGCCTTCGCGACGAGCGTACCGGTCGCGCGCAGATCGGCGCGCATCCAGATCGTCTCGCCGGGCTGGTAGAGCGGCTTGTCGGTCATCACGTACCCGCGCTGGGTCCGGTTGGCCTGGAAGTAGTCGTGAATCCGCGCCGACATCGTGCCGAGCTCGTCGCTGTCGACGCGCGGCGCCGGTGTCATCGCCGCGATCGTCTTGTCGAGCTGGCTCTGCGCGACGGGCCGGGACGGGAGCGCCGCCGGATCGTTCGCCGGCGGTCCGGATCCCGCGCACGAGCTGGTGGTGACGAGAGCGGCGCCGAGAAACAGACGGAGCTTGGTCATGGCGTACTCGTCCAACGTGCCGCCGCGCAAAACGATCTAGGCGAGCCTCGCAGGCGATGCCTGACACCCGGGTCGCGGCGAGCCTTGGGTCGGGCGTGATAGCGTGGACGCGATGTTTGTCGCCGCGGTTGGCGCGCTCGCCGCGACCATCGTGATCGCGCTGACCTGGCGCAACGCGTGGGCACCCGCGGTCGGCGCGCTGCTCGGGGTCGCGATCGCGGTGGCGGGTGGCGCCGCGGCGGCCGACGATGCCGTACAGGCCGCGCGCGAGCTGTGGCGCCCGCTGCTCGTGATCGTGAGCATCATGACCACATCGGCGTGCGCCGGTGAGCTCGGCGTGTTTGCCCACATGGCGCACTGGATCGAGCCGCGCACGCGCGGGCCGGTGCGCAACGCGTTCCGGCTCGTGTTCGTGCTCGCCGCGCTGTGTGCCGCCGTGCTGTCGAACGACGCCACGATCCTGATGTTCACGCCGGTGGTGATCGAGCTGCTCCGCCAGGTCTATCCGAAGCGGCACGTCAAGTTCGTCATCGCGTTCGCGTTCGCGGTGTTCGTCGCGGCCGGCGTCGCGCCGCTGCCGACCGGCAATCCGATGAACCTCGTCGTCGCGCACCGCGCCGGCATCGGCTTCAACGCGTACGCGCTGCACATGATCCCGGTCGCGATCGCCGGCTGGATCGCCGCGTACCTCGCGCTCGCCTGGTACTTCCGCCACGAGCTGTCCGATCAGGCGCCCGCCCGCGGCGAGCTTCCGCCCGCGACCGGGCTCGATCGCTCCGCGCGCATCGTCCTCGTCATCACCGCGGCGAGCGTCGCGTCGTATCCGATCCTGACGCTGCTCGGCTACGAGCTGTGGCTGGTCGCGGTGCCGACCGCGCTCGCCTGCGTCATCATCGCGCTGCGGCATGGTGTCGCGACGCGCCGGCTGGCGGCCGGCGTGAGCTGGGAGCTGTTGCCGTTCGTGTTCGGCGTGCTCGTGCTCGCGACCGCGCTGTCTCGCGCGGGCGTCACGGACGCGCTCGCCACCGTCTACGCGAGCTCGTCCGCACCGCTGCCGACCGTCGGCGTGGTGGGCGCGGCCGGCTCGGCGCTGCTCAACAATCATCCGATGGCGCTGCTCCACTCGGTCGCGCTCGAGGGCGCGCCCGACTCGCTGGTGTACGCGGCGCTGATCGGCGGCGACCTCGGCCCCCGGCTGTTGCCGATCGGCTCGCTCGCGGGCCTGCTCTGGCTGCATATCCTGCGTGTGCGACGAGTCCCGATCCCGCTCGGAATGTTCGTCCGTGTGGGCCTCGTGGTGACGATTCCATCGCTCCTCGTCTCGCTCGGCATGCTGTGGCTCCTCCAAGCGCTGTGATCCCGCCGGAATAGCCAGGGCTCCTCGTCGGGTTCGGAGACTTGCAGACACGAGTTCCGTGCTACAAATTCAGCGGAACTTCCAAGGGGCCCCCGATGGCATTTGCTCAACAAAACGCTCGTCCGATCCAGGGCGCCGTCGCAACGCTAGGTGTCAGCGACCGCGTCGACTTCCTGCGCAAGACCTACGCGCACCTCGGTGTCGCGCTGATCGCGTTCGCCGCGCTGACCGCGTTCGGCATGCGCTACATGACCGAGTCGAGCCTGAAATTCTCATCGTGGGCGCTTCAGGGCCAGTGGACCTGGATCGCGGTGATCGTGCTGTTCATGGTCGTCGGCATGGTCGCGCAGCGGCTCGCGATGTCGGAGAGCTCGCGTGCCCTGCAGTACCTCGGCCTCGGCATCGCCGTGATCGCCGAGGCGATCCTGCTCCAGCCGCTGCTGTGGATCGCGATGGTCAAGTTCGGCGATCCGCGCATGTTCATCGCCGGTCAAGACGGCGGCATGGGCGAGGCCGGCTCGTTGATCCTCGAAGCCGCGGTGATCACGATCGCGATCTTCGTCGGCCTGACGGTCACCGTATTCGTGACCAAGAAGGACTTCTCGTTCCTGCGCGGTGCGCTGACGATCGGCAGCTTCGCGGTGCTCGGCGTGATCCTCGCGTCGGCGCTGTTCGGCTTCAGCCTCGGCGCGCTGTTCTGCGGCGCCGTCATCCTGCTGATGGCGGGCTACATCCTGTATCAGACGACCATGGTGATGAGCTACTTCCCGCCGAGCGGGTTCGTGGCCGCATCGCTGATGCTGTTCTCGACGATCGCGACGCTGTTCTGGTACGTGCTGCAGCTGCTCATGTCGCTGCGCAGCGACTAGCCGGTTGCCATCGGGACCGGGTAACGGCGGGGGCCTTCACGGTCCCCGTCGTGCGTTTCGGGGCTATACTGAACGTCCATGTCAGCCGTGGTGGCGCCGGCCCCGCTCTCGTCGACCGATATCGGCGCGGTGCGGCGTCTCGAAGATGCGGTCGCGACCGTGATCCGCGGCAAGCCGGAGGCGATCCGCGCGGCGGTCGTCACGCTGCTCGCGCGCGGCCACCTGCTGATCGAGGACATCCCCGGCGTCGGCAAGACGACGCTCGCGCGCGCGCTCGCCGCCTCGCTCGGCGGTGCGTTCCGCCGCATCCAGTTCACGAGCGATCTGTTGCCGTCCGACATCGTCGGCGTCTCGGTCTACGACCAGAGCGGCAAGGTGTTCGAGCTCAAGCGCGGCCCGATCTTCGCGAACGTCGTGCTCGCCGACGAGATCAACCGCACCACCCCGCGCACCCAGTCGGCGCTGCTCGAGGCGATGAGCGAG
>DAIRFU010000328.1:0-7858 GCA_036794935.1 Kofleriaceae bacterium
GCAGGCGCAGTTCATGGTGCTCGCGTGCGTCGCGAACGGGCAGAGCGTGATCAAGGAGATGATCTTCGAGAACCGGTTCATGCACGTGCCCGAGCTCGGCCGCATGGGGGCGGACATCACGGTCAGCGGGCGCGCGGCGATCGTGCGCGGCGGCCGGCCGCTCAGCGGCGCGAGCGTGATGGCAACGGATCTGCGCGCGAGCGCGTCCTTGATCCTCGCGGGGCTGGTGGCGAGCGGCAAGACCGAGGTGTTGCGCGTCTATCACCTCGATCGCGGTTACGAGGCCATCGAGAAGAAGCTCAAGGCGGTTGGTGCCAAGATACGGCGGGCCAAGCAATGAGACCGGTGATCCTCGCGATGCCCAAGGGCCGCATCATGGATGAGGCGTCCGCGGTGTTCGCGCGCGCGGGGTACGACCTCGCGGCGCTCAAGTCGGGCTCGCGCAAGCTGATCCACGAGTGTGGGCCGCTGCGGGTGCTCGTGCTGCGCTCGAGCGACATCGCGACGTACGTGGCGCACGGGGCGGCGGACATCGGGATCGCGGGCAGCGACGTGCTCGACGAGGAGGCGCGCGAGCTGTACGAGCCGCTCGATCTGGGGATCGGCCGGTGCCGGATGATCGTGGCGGAGCGGGCGGACGCGCGCGTCGACGAGCGGGCGCAGGCCCACATCCGCGTCGCGACGAAGTACCCGCGCACGACACGGGCGTACCTGCACCGCCGGGGGCTGACGGCCGAGGTGATCAAGCTGTCGGGGGCGATCGAGCTCGGCCCGCTGACCGGGCTGTGCGAGCGGATCGTCGACATCACGCAGACGGGCGAGACGCTGCGGCAGAATGGCCTCATCGAGGTCGACACGGTGGCCGAGGTATCGAGCCGCCTGGTGGTGAACCCGGCGCGGCTCAAGCTCGATGGCGACCGACTGGGTGCGCTGATCGACGCACTCGAGCACGCGGTGCACGGCTGACGGTGTAGAATCGAAGCGCAACGTGTCCAGCGACCTGCGTCCATTCGTCGCCGAAGAGATCCGGCTCCATCCGCGGGTGGCGTACCAGGGCCTCTTGTCGGAGGAAGGAGCGGCCACGCGGGTGGCGGCCGCGCTGCCCCCGCTGTCGCGGTTTCGCCACGACTACGCCGGCGCGATCTCGATCGTCGACTGGGATCACCGGCTGCCATCCCAGCAGCTGATCCTGCGCGTGTACGGCTACTACTCGGATGACACGCTCGAGGCGGGCTACGAGGCGTTCGACGACCGGCTCGAGATGATCGCCGAGCGCGACAAGTACCCCGAGTTCGACGTGCCGGACTTCGACAGCCTGGCCGCGGACGAGGCGTACGAGTGCGAGCTGTCGCCGAGTGGCCAGGTCGGCCGCTGCCGGCTGACCAGCGCGTGGCGGCGCACGGTGGCGTCGCGCGACGCGCAGACCGCCGTCAACCTGGTGCAGAACTGCGACGAGTACCAGAAGCTGGTCGCGTCCTCGCCGTCGCGGCCGACGTACCTCGGGGACCTCGAGGCGGTGTCGTGGACGCCGCCCTGCGAGAGCGATCACACCCGGTGGACACTCGATGTCTGGTACCTGCTGGCCTTCGACGGCCGGATCGGCTCGGGGCGCTCGTTCCTGGCCGACCTCGAGACCAAGCAGATCATCTCGGTGCGCGACTTCTCGGTCCGCACGGGGTAGCCCAGCATCCCGAGTGAAACGCGGGCGTCGACGTGGGCGCCTCACCGAGGAGAGGGCCTGTCATGGCCGATCGCGCCGCGTCGGAATTTTGAGCTTGCGCCTGCGGGAGGCCCTGGGGCTATTCTCGCCACCAGGAAGGCCCACATGCGCTACGTCTTGTCCCTGATTGTCTCGTCTCTATGCCTGGTTGCGATCGGTTGCGGGCCGTCGCGCCGAGGCGACTCGTGCACCGGTCCCGACTGCACGCTCGGCACCTGTGAAGCGGGCCAGACCCGCGACTGCTACACGGGCATCGAGGACACGATGGGCGTCGGACCCTGCGTGGGCGGCGAGCAGACCTGCACAGCGGCGGGGCAGTGGGGCAACTGTGTCGGCGAGGTGATTCCAATCGGCGAGACGTGCGGCGACGCGGTCGATAACAACTGCGACGGCGCGGTCGACAACGACGAGGACCGCGACGGCGACGGGTTCACCACCTGCGGCGGCGACTGCTGCGATTCGACCGAGTGCAGCGCACCGGTCCTGGTCAACCCGTCGGCATTCGACTCGCCGGGCAACCTGGTCGACGACGACTGCAACGGCCAGGTCGACGACACGGTCGCGCTGTGCGACCAGGGCATCGCGTCCAATGCGACGGACGCGATGGACTACGCGAAGGCGATCGACATCTGCCAGGTGGCGACGATGGCCGACGCGAAGTGGGGCGTGATCAGCGCGTCGTTCACGCTGGCCGACGGCACGGGGACCGCGGACGCGACCCAGCACTCGGTGCGGCCGAAGTTCGGTACGGGCGTGATGCCGCAGGGGGGCCTCAACCTCGCGGTGCTGTCGAGCGGTGCGGCCGCGGCCAAGGGCGATACGATGCCGGACTACGTGGCGTTCGAGAGCCCGAGCTACCAGAGCCCGAACAGCTCGGGCTTCCCGGCGGACTTCGTGGCCGCGAACGGCGGCACGCTGCCGAACGCGCCGGGCTGCGCTCCGCCGAGCGGTGCCGAGGCGAAGGACCCGGTGATGCTGAACCTCGAGATTCGCGTGCCGTCGAACGCGCACTCGTTCTCGCTCAAGAGCAACTTCTATAGCTCCGAGTTCCCGGAGTACACCTGCTCGCAATACAACGACTTCTTCGTGGTGCTGCTCGACTCGGTGTACACCGGCAACCCGGCGAACCCGATGGACAAGAACCTCGCGTTCTACACGGCGCCGGACATGACGAACTACCCGGTCGGCGTCAACCTCGCGTCCGGCGACACCGGCCTGTTCACCCAGTGCGTGAATGGTGCGACGGGCTGCTTTGGGACCGCCGGATCGATCTCGACCTGCATCGGCACGAACGACCTGACGGGCACCGGCTTCGATGATCCGAGCGCGGGCTGCGGCGCGAGCAACCTCATGGGTGGCGCGACGGGCTGGCTGACCACGAGCGGCAACGTGAACCCGGGCGAGATCATCAAGCTGCGCATCGCGATCTGGGACACCAGCGACCAGGTCCTCGACTCGCTCGCCCTGATCGACGCGTTCACCTGGTCGGTCGACTCGACGCAGCCGGGTACGGTCATCCTCCGCGAGGACCAGCCGAACAACCCGTTCGCGGTCGACTCGACGCGGCCGCTCTCGCTCAGGAACTGAGCGTTCGGCCCAGCGCGGCGCCGAGCTCCTCGACGAGGATCTCGCGCACGCGCGGCATGGTGGCGTCGGAGGCGAGCTTGTCGAGCGACGTCATCACGCTCGCCTCGAACCCGCACGGGTTGATGCGCGCGAAGTAGGACAGGTCCGTGGTCACGTTGAGCGCGAGGCCGTGGAACGTGACCCACTTGCGGCACGCGATGCCCATCGAGCACAGCTTCTTGCGGCCCAGCGGCGTCGTCGTCCACACGCCGGTCTTGCCCGGCTCGCGATCGGTCGTCACGCCGGCACGCGCGCAGGTCTTGATCACGGCCTCCTCGAGGTTGCGCAGGAAGCGGTGGAGGTCGCGCTCGCCGTCCTCGAGCAGCAGGATCGGGTAGGCGACGAGCTGGCCGGGCCCGTGGTACGTGACGTCGCCGCCGCGCTCGATCTCGATGACCGGGACGTCGCCGGGCGCGAGCACGTTGTGCTGCGCGTCGCGCCGGCGGCCGAGCGTGAACACGTGCGGATGCTCGACGAGCACCAGCGTGTCGGGCGCGCGGCCGAGCTGGCGCTCCTCCACGAGCCCGAGCTGTTTGGCCCACACGTCGCGGTAGTCCGCGGTGCCGAGATCGAGGACGCGCCAGGGCTTGCTGCTCACGTGAACGGGTTTACCGTGACCGCGCCGGTTCGTCGAACATCACGAATATTTCGGGTGACGAGGGTCAGTCCGTGCGCGACCGCGGTCGCCGCGAGCAGACCGTCGATCACCGGCAGCGGATCGGGAACGTTGAGGCGTCCCCACAGCTCGGCGACCTCGAGATCGACGGGCAAGATGCGATCGGCGTAGGACTCGACCAGGCCTTCGAGCCAGCGTTCGAGGTGGTTCGCAGATCGGGGATCGCGGGCGCGGACGCGCTCGAAGCCCTGGCGAAGCTCGCCGACGACGACCACGGACAGATGGAGCTCGTCGTCGGTGGCCGCCTCGAACCAAGCGGCCACCCCTGCGTTCGTGCGCGGGCCCTTGCGCAGCTCCGAGATGATGTTCGTATCCAGCAAGAAGCTCACAGCTCGACCCGGCGCGCGCGGCTGCGAGAGCGGCGGAAGTCGCGGTCTTCGCCGACCTGCGGCACCGCACGCAGATACTCCTTCAGGCTGGGACCTGCGGCGGGGAGCAGAGCTTCTCGAAGAATCAGTCGATGCTCGGCCTCGGCGGAACGGCCGTGGCGCGCCGCGCGTGCACGCAGCTCCTTGACGACGCGTTCGTCGACTCCTCGTACGATGAGCTGTCGCATGATATCAATGATATCACGCGACGGGCTCGTCGGCGAGTCAGCGGTTGATGACGTGGACGGCCTCGCCGAGCGCGGCGGCGGCGGCCTCCATGATCGATTCCGACAGGGTCGGGTGCGGGTGGATCGTGAGCCGGAGGTCATCGACGACCGCGCCCATCTCGATCGCGAGCGCGCCCTCGGAGATCAGGTCGCCGGCGCCGTTGGCGACGATGTGCAGGCCGAGCAGCTCGCCGGTCCTGGCATCGGCGACGACCTTCGCGAAGCCCTCGGTGTCGTTGACCGACAGCGCGCGGCCGAGCGCGGCGAACGGGAACTTGCCGACCTTGAGCTCGGTGTGGCCCTTCTGCTTGGCCTCGTCCTCGGTGAGGCCGGTCGACGCGATCTCCGGATCGGTGAACACGACGGCCGGGATGGTGCGGACGTCGAACGCGGCCTTGTGGCCGGCGATGATCTCGGCGACGACCTCGCCCTCCTTGGTGGCCTTGTGGGCGAGCATCATGCCGCCGATCACATCGCCGATCGCGTAGATGCCGGCGACGTTGGTGCGCAGGTGATCGTCGGCGACGACGAAGCCGCGCTTGTCGACGGTGACGCCGGCGGCCTCGAGGCCGAGGTTCTCGCTGTTCGGCTTGCGGCCGATCGACAGCAGGATCTTGTCGGCGTCGATCGTCGCCGTCTTCCCGCCGGCCAGCTCGACGGTGAGGACCGCGCGATCGCCCTTGTCCTCCCAGGACTTGGCCTTGGTGTTCGCGAGGACCTCGACGCCCATCTTCTTGAGCTTGCGCTCGACGACGGCGACGCAGTCCTTGTCCATCGACGCGAGCACGCGCGGCAGCGCCTCGACGACGGTGACCTTGCTGCCGAGCTTCGCGTAGACCATGCCGAGCTCGAGGCCGATGTAGCCGCCGCCGATCACGATCATCCGCTGCGGCACGTGGTCGAGCGCGAGCGCGCCGGTCGAGTCGATGACGCGCTTCTGATCGATCTTGAAGCCGGGGATCTCGAACGGGCGCGAGCCGGTCGCGAGCACGATGTTCTTGGTGATGATCGTCTGGGTGCCGGCCTTGCCGGTGACGGTGATGCGGTGGCCGTCGGGGCCGGACTTCTCCAGCTTCGCCGTCCCCTCGACGATCTCGACGCCGTTGCCCTTGAGCAGCGTGCGCACCCCGCCGGTCAGCTTGGTGACGACGCCGCCCTTCCACGCCTGCAGCTTCTTCATGTCCATCGACGGCTTACCGGGCAGCGAGATCCCGAGATCGTCGGCGTGCGACATCTTCTCGTACATCTTCGCGGCATGGATGACGGCCTTCGACGGGATGCACCCGACGTTGAGGCAGACACCTCCCATGTACTCGCGCTCGATGATGGCGGTCTTGACCTTGAGCTGACCGAGCCGGATAGCGGCGGGGTACCCACCAGGTCCGGCTCCGATCACGACGGCATCGAAACGTTGCTCGGGCATGGGCGCGTCTTACCACGCGTTAGAACGGTCAGCAGAGCAACCAATCGCGCATTCGAACGCGCGCTGGTCATCCGCGGTCACCACTGTCCCATGGACTGGCAGTGCGGTTCGTGTAGCGTGAAGAGTGGGGCAGGTTTGCGGTGTCTGTTCCGTGGTGACCATGCAGAGCGACCCCCACGACGACTCGACCGAGACGCTGGCCGACAGCCCACGCCCGCGCCGCAAGCGCGAGAGCGAGGCGCCGCCGGCACGGCTCGGCCGCTACGTGATCCTGTCCGAGCTGGGGCGGGGTGGCATGAGCGTCGTCTACATCGCCTACGATCCCGAGCTCGATCGGCGCGTCGCGCTCAAGGTCGTGCGCGGCAAGCGGCTGAGCAAGGCGCACCGCGCGCGGCTGCACCGCGAGGCCCAGGCACTGGCGCGGCTGTCGCATCCGGCGGTCGTCACCGTGTTCGACGTCGGCGATCTCGACAACGACACGTTCGTCGCGATGGAGCTGATCGACGGCATGAGCCTGCGCGAGTGGATCAAGACCCCGCGGACCTGGCGCGAGGTCGTGCGCGTCGTGGTCGCGGCGGGGCGCGGGCTCGCGGCGGCGCACGCGGCCGGCATCCTCCATCGCGACGTCAAGCCCGACAACATCGTGATCGCGAGCAGCGGCGCGGTGAAGCTCGTCGACTTCGGGCTCGCCCGTGATCTCGGCGACCGCACCGGCGAGTCGGGCGAGCACGACGCCCTCGATGATCTCGAGCTCGCCGCCGGCAGCATCGATACCGGCCACGACGCGAGCAGCAGCATCAGCGGCTCGGCGCGGCCGCTCGAGTCGATCACGCGCGTCGGCAACGTGGTCGGCACGCCGGCGTACATGCCGCCCGAGGCGCGCAGCCGCCACCCCGAGGCGGACCAGCGCTCGGATCAGTTCAGCCTGTGCGCGACGCTCTACGAGGCGCTCTACCGGCAGAAGCCGTTCAGCGTGTCGCGCGCGGGCGGGGGCAAGCAGCAGCCGACCGTCGCCGACGATCCGAGCACCGATACGCGCACGCTCGCGGCCGCGCCGCCGCGAACAAGCGACGTGCCGGCCTGGCTCCAGCGCGTGGTCGCGCGCGGGCTCGCCGTCGAGCCGAGCCAGCGCTACCCGTCGGTCGAGGCGTTGCTCGCCGAGCTCGATCGCGATCCGCAGCGGACGCGGCGGCGCATCGCGGCGGCTGGCGGCGTGCTGCTCGCGGTCGCCGCGGTCGCGACGCTCGTGACCTCGCAGATGATGGCGCGGTCCGAGACCGCGGCGGCGCCGACGTGCGACACCGGCGATGCTCGTGTCGCGGCCGTGTGGAACCCCGCCCGCCGCGCCGCGATGCAGGCGGCCGCGGCCGGCAAGCACCTGCCATGGGCCGCGGGCGCGATCGACGCGTTCGGCGCACGTGTCGAGCGCTACGGCGATGCGTGGAAGGCGATGTTCCAGGACGCGTGCCAGGCGACGCGCGTCCGGCTCGTCCAGTCGGCGGAGGCGCTCGACCTGCGCATGGCATGTCTCGATCGCCGGCTCGAAGGACTCTCCGAGCTCGTCACGCTGATGGCCGATCCGGCGCCCGGCGTGCTGCGCCGCGCGAGCGACGCGGTCGGCAGCCTGCCGCCGGTGGCGGACTGTGCGGACGTCAAGGCGCTCCGCGCGGTCGTGCGCCGGCCGAGCGATCCGGCGATCAGCGCGCGACTCGACGCGATCGATCGCAGCCTCGCGAAGCTGTCGGCGCTCTACGCGATCGGCGACATCGCGAAGGCGATCGCGCTCGCCGACCGGGTGATCGCCGACGCGAAGGCGAT
>DAIRFU010000329.1:0-7848 GCA_036794935.1 Kofleriaceae bacterium
ACCGCCTCGACATCAACACGGGCCACCGCGAGACCACCGCCGGCGAGCTCGGGCTCAACGCGCTGGGCCGGGTCCGGTTGCGGACGACCACACCAATCCTCTACGACGCCTACAGGAACAACCGGACGACCGGCTCGTTCATCCTCGTCGACGAAGTAACGAACGCGACCGTCGCCGCCGGCATGTTGCTCGACGAGCCGTAACGGTCAGCGATACCGCTCGACCGCCTCGAGCAACCACTCCCTCCCCGGCGCCTTCGTCGCCACGGGCTCGAGCAGCTCGACCGCCCCGGCCCGGTCCCCTCGCGCCGCCCGCAGCGCCGCCCGCTCGCACACCGCCCAGCTCGCGAAGAACGGCACGTGATACGCGGCATAAAAATCGAGCGGCACCTCGTACACCCGCTCGTCGACCTCACCCGCCACATCAGCCCGCTGCGGCTCCACCACGCAGCCGCCACCGAAGAACGTCGCGCGCGCCCGCACCAGCGCCGCGAGCGAATCGGGCGCCCCGTAGGCGGGCCGCGTCGGCACAGCCTCCGCCGCGAGCCCGTCGAGCTCCTTCGCGATCGCCTCGGCCTGGGCCGGCTCGATCACGCCCGCCACGAACAGGCACGCACCGCGTTCGCGCGCACCGCCATCGCTGCCACCTGACCGGCATGGCGCGACGGTTGCCTTCGCGGCATCGACGTCGCCGTCGATCCACTGCAGGAAGCCGAGCGCCGCACGCCGGATCGGCCGCCGGCTCTCACCCGCGCGATCGATCGACTGCTGGTAGAGCTGCTTGGCGCGCACGTGATCGCCGCGCAGCGCGAGCACCTTGGCGAGCCCGGCCAGGGTGTCCTCGCCCTCGTTGAGGCGCAGGGCGTCCTCGGCGGCGGCGACGGCCTCGTCCATGTGCCCGGCGGCGGCGAGGGTGGTGGCGTAGACGCCGACGGCATCGGCCTCGCCGGGGAACGCATCGCGGTAGAGCGTGCCGATGCGCAGGGCCTCGTCGGGATCATCGAGGTAGAGGAGGACCGAGGAGTAGTGATCGTAGATGCGGCCGCGGAACGCGCGCGCCGGATCGGCGAGCAGCGCCTTGTAGGCGTCGTGCGCGGCCTCGTAGCGACCGGCCCGATAGTCGAGCTCGGCGGCCCAGAACGCGACCTCGCGATCACTCGCGGCACCCGCGGCGAGCAGGGCGGACTTGGCGGCGGCGGCACCACGCTCGGTGTACGCGAGCGCCGCGTCGAGGAGCGCGCGATCCTTGCTGTGCTCGGCGGTGGTCGGGCGCGCGCGACGGGCGGCCGCGATCGCCGCGGTGCGATCCTCGGGCGGCGCGCCACCGAACAGGATCATGTAGGCGTTCGCGCGCGGGTGCTCGGGGGCGGCACGCAGCGCGGCGCGCAGCGACGACAGGGCCTTGTCGTTGTAGAAGACGTTGTACTCCTCGAGGGCGCGGCGCACGTAGGTGTCGCCCGGGCCGGCGGGAGCGCGGTGCGGGGTGGACGGGCGCGTGGCCCACAGGGCGAGACCTCCCGCGGCACCGGCGAGGAGCAGGAGCGCGGCGACGACGAGCGGCCACCGGCGCGTGCGCGGTGCGAAGCGGCGCGTGCGCTCGGCGGTGACGGCATCGCGGAAGGCCTCCATCGACGGCCAGCGCTCGGCGGGCTCCTTCGCGAGGGCCTTGCGCACGATGGCCTCGATCGGCTCGGGGACCCTGGCGAGCGGCGGCGGGGTGTCGCTCGTGATCTGGCGGAACAGCGCGTCGAGGGATGTCGCACTGTACGGCGGCTTGCCGGCCAGGATCTCGTACGCGAGGACGCCGAGCGAGAACACCTCGCTGCGCTCGTCGGGCAGCGCACCGGCGATCTGCTCGGGCGCCATGTAGAGCGGCGTGCCGAGCAACGAGCCGGCGTGGGTGCGGTAGCTGTCGTCCGGGTTGGATGCCTGCGTCGCATCGAGCGCGACGTCGCGGCGGATCACGCCGGACTCGCTCGGCATGGTCTCGTCGAGCGCGACGCTCGTGGCCGCGGGCATCGCGCGCATGGTGATCGACGCGCCGGCGGCGGTGGCCGGGTCGTCGCGCAGCTTGGCGAGGCCGAAGTCGAGGACCTTGATGCCGCCGTCGGGGGTCACCATCATGTTCGCGGCCTTGATGTCGCGATGCAGGATGCGGCGCGCGTGCGCGGCGGTCAGCGCATCGGCGATCTCGGCGATCCAGCGCAGCCCGGTCTCGAGCGGCGGGGCGCCCTGCTTGCGCAGCACGTCCGAGAGGGTGCGCCCCTCGACGAGCTCCATGACGAGGATGTCGCCGCTGCCATCCTCGACGATGTCGAACAGGGTGACGACGCAGACGTGGCGGATCGCGGCGGCGGCACGCGCCTCGCGGATCAGCCGGGCGCGGCGCTCGGGATCGTCGGCGAGCTCCGCGGGCAGCACCTTGAGCGCGACGTAGCGATCGAGGCGCTCGTCGCGCGCACGCCACACCTCGCCCATCGCTCCCTTGCCAAGGAGCGATACGAGCCGATACGGACCGACGAGCGCGCCGGGTTCGGGCACCGCGGGCTATCTTACGGCACCCTCGTAAGCACGCGAACCCCGCGAAGGTTCTCGGAAAGCGGGCGACGGATGCATTTCTGCTATTGCGGAGATGGCGGTAAACGGATATACGTCTGTCATTGCGGACGCTCCGACGCACCCACCTCCGGACGCTCGAAGACGAGGCGGTCCACATCTTCCGCGAGCTCGCGGCAGAGCGTGAGCGACCGTGCCTGCTGTTCTCCGGCGGCAAGGACTCGATCGTGCTGCTCCGGCTCGCCGAGAAGGCGTTTCGCCCGGCGCGGTTTCCGTTCCCGCTGGTACACGTGGACACGGGCCACAACTTTCCCGAGGCACTCGCGTTTCGGGACCGCCGCGTCGCCGAGCTCGGCGAGCGCCTGATCGTCGCCAGCGTGCAGGACTCGATCGATCGCGGCCGGGTGACCGAGGACAAAGGGCCGCGCGCCTCGCGCAACCGGCTGCAGACCACGACCTTGCTCGACTGCATCGAGGAGCACGGGTTCGACGCCGCGATCGGCGGCGCCCGGCGCGACGAGGAGCGGGCGCGTGCGAAGGAGCGCATCTTCAGCCACCGCGACGAGTTCGGTCAGTGGGATCCCAAGAACCAGCGACCCGAGCTGTGGTCGCTCTACAACGGTCGCGTGCGCAAGGGCGAGCACCTGCGCGTGTTCCCGCTCTCGAACTGGACCGAGCTCGACGTCTGGGAGTACATCCGGCTCGAGGAGATCCCGCTGCCGTCGATCTACTTCGCGCACGAGCGCGACGTGTTCGAGCGCGACGGCATGCTCTACGCCGCGAACCCGTTCGTCACGCTGTCGGCGACCGAGCGCGTCCGCCGCGAGGTGGTCCGGTTCCGGACGATCGGCGACATGACGTGCACGGGCGCGGTGAAGTCCGACGCCCGCACGCTCGACGAGGTGATCGCCGAGGTCGCCGCGGCGCGCATCACCGAGCGCGGCGCCACCCGCGCCGACGACCGCTTCACCGAGGCCGCCATGGAAGACCGCAAGCGAGAGGGGTACTTCTGATGCCGAGCGCCGCGATCGCGACCCAGCCCGAGCCCTTGCTATCCGCTGCCGCCGGCCTCGACGAGGACAGCGAGCTGTTGCGCTTCACGACCGCCGGCTCGGTGGACGACGGCAAGTCGACGCTGATCGGCCGGCTGCTGTACGACACGAAGACGGCGTTCGTCGACCAGCTCGAGCACGTCGAGGATGTGTCGCGGCGTCGCGGCGACCAGCGCGTGAATCTGGCGCTGCTCACGGATGGGCTGCGCGCCGAGCGCGAGCAGGGCATCACGATCGACGTCGCGTACCGCTACTTCGCGACGAAGCGGCGCAAGTTCATCATCGGCGACACGCCGGGGCACGTGCAGTACACGCGCAACATGGTGACCGGCGCGTCGACCGCGGACCTCGCGATCGTGCTCGTCGATGCCCGGCAAGGCATCGTCGAGCAGTCGCGGCGGCACGCGCTGATCGCGTCGCTGTTGCGGATCCCGCACCTCGTGTTCGCGATCAACAAGATGGACCTGGTCGACTGGAGCGAGGCGAGGTTTCGCCGCATCGAGGGCGAGCTCGCCGCGCTGGCCGGCCACCTCGGCGACGCCGCGATCACGGTGATCCCGATGAGCGCGCTGACCGGCGCGAACGTCGTCGAGCGCAGCACCGAGATGCCGTGGTACCAGGGGCCCACGCTGCTCCAGCACCTCGAGACGGTGCCGGTCGCGACCGCGCATCACGTCGGCGACGCGCGGTTCCCCGTGCAGTGGGTGATCCGCCCGCAGTCCGACGCGCACCACGACTACCGCGGCTATGCCGGTCAGGTGGCGGGTGGCGTGCTGCGCCCCGGCGACGAGGTCACGGTGCTGCCGTCGGGGCTGACGACGAAGATCGCGCGCACCGAGGAGGGCGGCCAGTCGATCGAGGTCGCGTTCGCGCCGATGAGCGTCACGCTCCACCTCGCCGACGATCTCGACGTCGGCCGCGGCGACGTGATCGTCCGGCCGATCAATCAGCCCACCGTCGGCCAGGACCTCGACGCGATGGTGTGCTGGATGACGGACAAGCCGCTGTCGGCGCGCGGCAAGTACGCGCTCAAGCACACGACGCGATGGACGCGCGCGATCGTCACCGACCTGCGCTACCGGCTCGACATCAACACCGGCGAGCAGGATCCGTCGGCGACCCAGCTCGGCCTCAACGGGCTCGGCCGGATCGCACTGCGCACGACCACGCCGCTCGTCTACGACCCGTACGCGCGCAACCGCACGACCGGCTCGTTCATCCTCGTCGACGAGACCACGAACGCGACGGTCGCGGCGGGCATGCTGCTCGCGCCGACGGTTGCGGCGGGCGGCGACTGGGACATCTGAACCGACGAGCTACGCGAGGCCGCGCGCCGCGAGCGCGTCGATGATCGCCTGCGCGGACTGTTCGCGTGACTCGCGGTCGGTGTGGACCTCGACGTCGGGTGCCTCCGGCGGCTCGTACGGATCGCTCACCCCGGTGAACTTGTCGATCTCGCCGGCCCGTGCCTTCGCGTACAGGCCCTTGACGTCGCGCGTCTCGACGGTGGTCAGCGGTGCGTTGACGAACACCTCGACGAAGGCGTGGCCGGCCTCGGCCGAGAGGTTCGCGATCTGAGCGCGGGTGTCGCGGTACGGCGAGATCGCGGCGACGAACACGAGCACGCCGTGCCTGGCGAGCAGGCGCGCGACGTACGCGATCCGGTGCACGTTGGTGTCACGGTCGGCGCGCGAGAAGCCGAGGCCCCTGGATAGATAGAGCCGGATCTCGTCGCCGTCGAGGACCTCGACGGGCCGGCGCGCCGCGAGCTGCTCGCCCACGGCCGTCGCGAGCGTCGACTTGCCGGCCCCCGAGAGGCCGGTCAACCAGACGATGCCGCCCTTCATCGCTCAGTCCGGAACGAGCTGCAGGGTGATCGCGAAGCTCGCCTCGGTCGGATCGCCGTCCGAGTCCTTCGGGACCGGGAAGCGCCAGCTCGACATCTGCGCGCCGATGCATTCGTCGACCTCGCTCGCGAAGCCCTTGGCCGAGCCCTTCACGGTGCGGCCCGTCTCGTTGACGGTCAGCGAGAGCGTGACCTTGCCGCGCGCGCTCGCGTCCTTCTTGAGGTGCTCCTTGTAGCAGCGCTTGAGGCCCGCCATGTACGCGCTCTGGATCTTGGAGAGCACGATGTCCGGGGTCAGGCTCGACTCGTCGAACGTCTGCTTGTCGCTGACCTGGATGCGGCCGGTCGGCGCCTTCTCGACCTTCGGACCGCCCGCGGTCTCGGTGCCGCCGGGGCCGTTGATGTCGGGACCCTTGCCGGTGCCGACGCGCGGATCACCGTTGCCACGCGGGCCACGGCCACCACCGCCACCGACGGAGACGACCTTGCCGCCCTCGCGGACGTCGGCGATCTGCTGGCCGAGGTCGGCGCCCGGCCGGCGCCGGCTCATGTCGCCTTCGCTCGTGCCATCGGCGCCCTCGCCGGTGAGCAGATCGGCCATCGCGCGCGCGTTCTCTTCCTGCTGGAGCTGGATGTCGGCCGCCTTGTCGCGGCCATCGCCGCCGGCGGGCTCGGCCGGCTTCTTGACGACCGGGACCTTCTTCTCCTCTTCCTTCTTCTCGGCGGAGCCGGCGTCGCTGCCGGCCTGCTCGACGGGCGCCTCGACCTTCGGCTGCTCGAGCTGGACGTTGTACTCCTCCTGCGTGAACGTCAGGTTGTAGGCGCGCTCGGCCATGCCGTTGTCGATCGGCACGTCCGTGGTGAGCGCGACGATGACGATCGCGAAGTGGATGATGATCGACGCGCCGAGGATGACGGACAGGCGCGGGTCGAAGCGGTCGGCGAACGTGCCGCGCACCGATGCGGGCAGCATCGGCTTGGGCTGGCGCGGCGGCTCGGTGACGAACTGAAACAGGATCGTCAGATCGCCGAGCGACAGCTTGCCGCGCGAGTTGTTGGACAGCGGCACCGACCAGTAGTCGCCGTGATTGGCGGCGCCACGGCCCTTGAGTGCGTCGAGGGTGTTGACCTGATCGCCGGAGCTGAGCCGGCCGTCCATCTTGTTGAGGAAGCGCAGGTGATACTTGCCGTCCTCGAGCGAGAACAGCGTGAGCTCGAGCGGCAACCCCTCGACCGGGATCGAGAAGGTGTTCTTCATCGACTGCCCGATCGTCACCGAGGTGCGCTCGCGGATCAGCCGCTCCTCGACGATCTTGCCGCCGAGCAGGACGCCGATGCGCAGGATGCGCGGGCGAGGGCCCTGCTGCGGAACCTTGGAACCCCTTGTCGCGGCCATCAGAACGGCGCCTTCTTCACGCTGGCGAGGATGAGGGGCATGAAGTCCTGCTTCAGGCTCTCCCACTCGTAGTCGATGTTCTTCGCGGTGAGCACGTAGACGACGCTCGGCCGCGGGACCTTGCCGCAGACCTGGACCAGCGTGTCGATCACGGTCACCGGCTTGCCATTGATGTACTCGATGTGGAACTTGCCCTGCTTCTTCTCGTTCTCGCCGGCATCGTCCTGGCAACGCTCGGGACTCTGCGCGAACGCGGGCGCGGCCACCCCGAACAGGAGCGCGAGGACGGCGGCAGCACGCATCGATCTCAGCATGGGGTACCTCGGCGTCATGGGCTATGACTTCTTCTTCCTGCGCTTCTCTTCGCGCTTGATCTCGCGCGACACGTCCTTCATGCGCTCGTCGTAGAGCTTCATGTCGACGCCTTGCATGTTCTTGTACTGATCGAGGAAGCCCTTCGCCGCGTTGAGGCGCTGCAGGTTGTCGAGTGCGCCTCCGCCCGACGGGAACGGATCGGCGTCGAGGTAGAGCATCGCGAGGTTGAAGTACGCCGGCCCGTAGTTCGGGTTCGCGGCGAGCGCGCGCTTGTACGCGGCCTCGGACGCGAGGATGAACTGGGTGCGCTCCGACGAGCCGACCGGGTAGTCCGCCGACCGGCCGCGATACGCCGAGCCGAGCGAGGTCAGCGTGACCGCGTCCTTGCGGCCGAGCTGCTTGGTCAGCTTCTCGAACGTGACCTGCGCCTGGCCGTACTGCTTGTTCTCGAGCTGGTGGACGCCGAGGTTGACGAGTGCGCTCGAGAAGCCCGGGTCGATGTCGACGGCCTTCTGGTACGCGAGCACCGCCTGCTCGGGCCGGTTCGTGTGATCGTAGATGAGGCCGTAGACGTAATAGACGGTCGCGTTCTGCTTCGCGGTCGGCCGCTTGAACAGCTCGTCGAGCACGAGCTCGGACGTGTCGTACTGCTTCTTGTGGTAGTAGGCGAACGCGACGTACGCC
>DAIRFU010000330.1:0-7847 GCA_036794935.1 Kofleriaceae bacterium
TCGGCCTCATGTACTTCGCGAGCTTTGCGGCCGGCGGCGCGCTCGCCCGGCTCGAGATGGTGCCGACCCGCATGCAACGATTCCGGATCGCCGAAACCGGCCCGACGGAGACTCGCTGGCTCGCGACCACGCTGGCGCGGACTGGCAAGCAACTCGGCACGTCGATCGAGATCGCGGGTCAGCGACTGTCTCTCACCTGGTGAGCGTGGAACGCGCGTTGCACCGAAACCCAGCATGGACACCCTGCGCACCATCCTGGTCCCGATCGACGGCTCGCCGCCGTCTCTCGCCGCGCTCGATCACGCGATCACGCTCGCGAAGGACTACGCTGCGCGCGTCGAGGTGATCCACGTGATCGCGCCGAGCGATCCGCTGAGCTCGACAGCCCGCGCCGACATCGACCACGCGATGACCACGGCGGTCGAGCAGGCCAGAGAAACCCTCGGCAACCGCGTCACGTGGTCGACACGTGTCGGCGATCCGCTGCGCCTCATCATCGAGCGCGCGAGCGATGATGTCGATCTGATCGTGATCGGCACGCACGGCCGGGTCGGACGCCTGTACTCGCTGCTCGGCAGCATCGCCGAGGGCGTGGTGCGCAACGCGCCGTGCCCGGTCCTGACCGTGCGCGACACCAGCGAAGGCTATCAGTCGTTCGCCGAGCGCCGGCACGGCCGCCCGTCCATCGCGGAGCAGGCCGCCAGCCACGCCGATCATCACAAGCTCAGTTGATGAGCAGCAGATAGACCAGCACGCCGACCGTGCACAGGAGCAGCGCGACGACCGCGATCAGGTACGGACCTTCGTTGCCCGGCAACGCGCGCGGTGCCGTGATGTCGTGCTCGCTCGGGCGCTTGACCTCGAGCTGGAACGCGGACAGAGACTCGCGGCTGCTCCGCGCCGGCAAGCGCGGCCGGCTGACCCGCTTGACGTGCTCGGCCGTCACGGACGAGCTCGAGCCGCGCGCGAGCTCCGGCGGCGTGCTCGATTTTGGCCGCTCGCGCGGGAGCTGGCTCACGAACGCGAAGTAGCCGCCGCCCCACTCGTCGACGAACGTCATCGCCGCGCCGCAGCCGTCGCACGAGCACGGCGGTGCCTGATGGGGGACCGCGCCGAGATCCGAGACGTGCACGAGGAGCCGCTGCTCGCGATCGCACGCGGCGCAGTGGTACGGCACCTGGAAGCTCTTGACCATCGCCCTGCCCGCGAACGCCTTCGTCTGATTGAGTTGCGCGACCACCGCGGGCGAGCACGCGATGAGCACCGGCTGCGTGCCCTTCGCCTCGAGCGAGGCGAGCCACTTGACCCAGTCGCGCGCGCCCGTCGACTCGATCCGCTCGACGCCGGAGAGGTTGATGATCGCCGTTCCCGCGCCGACCTTCTCGATCAGCTCGCCGAGCCCGTTGTGCTCGTCGAGAACGCCAGCGAGCTTGATCATCCGGGCGCCGCTACGCCGCTGCTCGATCGTCGCCACCAGCTTGTCGGTCATGCCGCCTCCATGCAATTGGCGTAATCCAAGGTACAGCACATACAGCCCGACGCGCAGCGTTGATTTGGCCGAATACCCCGGTGCTCCCCCGGCTACGACTCCCACACGCTCCCACGTTCGGGGTCAACCTGCTCGCCATCATCTCCCGCCGCGCCTCCTTGTACCATAGCTCATGGCGAGCGCCGCCGACTCCCGAGTGCGTCCGGTGCACGCACGGCCCCGGTGGATCGCGCTCGAGCTCGCCCTCGTCGTGATCGTCGCGTTCGCGGTGCTGACTCCCGGTATTGCTCGTTACACCCTCGTGGATCCGTGGGAGACCCATTACGGCGAGGTCGCCCGGCTGATCCGCCACGACCACGACTGGATCCACCTCGACTGGGCCGGCGCCTACGTTCACCCGGACGAGCACGAGGGGTTTCGGTCCAAGCCCGCGCTCTCGTTCTGGCTGATGGCGACGAGCCTGACCGCGTTCGGGATCGCGGACGACGGCGGTTACTCCGGCGAGATGGTCGAGAGCCCGATGACCATGGCCGCGATCCGGCTGCCGTTCATCGCGATGGCCGTGCTCGGGCTGACGCTCCTGTGGTGGATGCTCGCGCGCCTCGTCAGCCGGCGCATCGCGTGGCTCGCGTTGCTCGTGGTCGGCTCGACCCCGATGTTCGCGTTGATCGCCCGCCAGGCGATCCCCGACATGCCGATGGTCGCATGCCTGATCGGTGCGCTCGCGATGTTCACGATGGCGACCGAGGACGGCGAGCGGCCGATCGCGCGGCTGTTCACCTTGCGCATCGGGCAGCGCCGCGTCGGCGTCGACCACCTGCACCTGTTCCTCGCCATCGTCGGCGGCTGCTTGCTGCTGCAAGGCGTGTACTACCTCGCGTACTTCATCGCGTCGCCGCCGCTCGCGGTCCGCGGGTTCCCGAGCCCGGTCGTGTTCTTCCCGCTGCTGATGGGCGTGCTCGCCGCCGACCTCACGCGCACCGGCTGGACGATCCTGCGCGTGCCCGTCGTCCTCGCCGGCGCGGCCCTCGCCTACCCGATCAGCCGCGTGCGCGGCGGCACCTGGGCGACCACCGTGCGCGGCGCCCGGCGCGTGCTGGACATCGCCCCGGTGACCTCGATGCGTCAGGTCTACCTGCTCTGGTGCTACGCGTTCGTCGGCACCAGCATCCTCGCGAAGGGCCCACCCGCACTCGCGGTGTTCGGTCTCGTCGCGGCGTGCCACGTGATCCTGCTCGGCCGCTGGCGCGCTCTGTTCACGGGCTCGTTCGAGATCAAGCGCGGCCTTGTCCTCATCGTCCTCGTGTTCCTGCCGTGGCACCTCGCGATGTACCTCACCGAAGGTATCCGCTTCGTCGACGAGTACCTGTTCTTCCACATCCTCCAGCGCGCGGGCAGCGGCGTCGACAGCTCGCCAGGTACCTTCGCGAACCTGCCCGCCAACCCCGGCGGCTACGCGTCCGTGATCGGTCACGGCATGATGCTGTGGGCCGCGCTCCTGCCCGCCGCGCTCGCCGCCGCGCTGCTGCGCGCGCGCACCGACACGCGCGAGGGTCGCGTCCGCTTCATGATGACGCTGTGGGCGGTCTGCGGCACCACGTTCTTCTTCATCATCCAGACCAAGTTCAATCACTACCTCCTGCCGGTCATCCCCGCGCTCGGGCTCGTCGTCGCGTTCTTCCTCGATGATCTCCTCGCCGGCCGCGAGCGCCTCCACCCGCTCTACGCCGCGCTCGGCATCGGCATCGTGCTCCTGTTCACGCGCGATCTGATGTGGGAGCCCGAGCGCTGGATCGAGATGTTCGTGTACCGCTACGACCGGCCGTGGCCGTGGGCCGCGCCGTACAACGTCGATCTGTCGGACGGCTTTTTCGCGCTCGGTATCGTCAGCGCGATCGCGATCGCGATGGCCGCGCTGCCGTGGCGCCGCCTCGGCGTCGCCGCGCTCGGTTTTGCCGGCCTGGCGACCTGCGTCTGGGCGCTCCAGGTCTACATGCCGACCGCCGGCCGCCACTGGGGCATGCGCGACGCGATGCGCACCTACTACGAGCAGCGCACGATCCACGGCGAGAAGCTGGTCTACTTCTCGGCGCGCCAGCTCCACGATGACTGGAACGCGCCGCCGGGCACGAGCATCCGCCACACGTTCGAGACGATGATCCCGCACACGATGTTCCTGGGCCGGCCGATGACGATCCACGTCCAGCTCGCGCGGGCCGACGAGAAACGCACGATCGACGCCGACATCGCGCTCGCGGGCATCGTCACGCGGATCGGTGCGCACGAGGTCGAGGTCACGATCCCGCCCCGCGAGCGCGCCGCGCTCGACGCACTGGTCGCGACGGGAGCTGTCGCGCCTCGCACGCGCGTGCGGCGGCCGATTCGCGTGCTGGACGCCGACCGGCTGATCGGCTGGCACATGTACTGGCGCGGCGAGAACTTCTGGTCCACCGAGGAGATCTGCGGCCCGGTGCCGGAGATGCGGACGTCATTCAACGCGAACAGCAACACCGACTTCCTGACGTACATCGGTGACCGAGCGAAGGCGCCGCTCGGCCGCCGCTACTTTCTGATCACCGAGGCCGCCCGCGCGAAGAGCCTGCGCGGGCTGTTGCCGACCACCCGCGCCAGGGAGTCGTTCGAGATCGTGAACACCACCTCGAACAAGTTCACGCTCGTGTCATTCGATCTCTGACGGCCACGCCTCTCCGGATCGAATCGTAGCACCCGGCCCAGAGGCGGGGTCGTCCGTGATAGCGTGCCTGCATGCGCGGGGACTCGGGCGCCATCCCGGACGAGAAGGTGTACCTGTCGAGGCTCTTGTGGGAGGCGGCGGTGCTGGAGCAGCAGTTCATGTGCCAGTACCTGTACGCCGCGTTCTCGCTCAAACGCGCGATCGACGCGACCTGCAACGCGGAGCAGTTCGAGCACGTGCGGCGCTGGGCCTCGACGCTCTACATGATCGCGCGGCAGGAGATGGAGCACCTGTCGATCGTCAACAGCCTGCTCACCGCGACCGGCCTGCGTCCGTGCCTGTTGCGCTTCGGGTTCCCGACGCAGTCGGCCTGGTTCACCGGCGCGGCGCGCTCTCGCCGGCGCGGCGTGAACGATCCGGTACCGTGCGATCTGCCGTTCGTGCTGTCGCGCTTCGATCTGCGCACCGTGTGCCGGTTCGCGTGCATGGAGAGCCCGCTGCTCGCCGACGTGCCGCCGCGCGATGCGGCGTGGGTCATCGCGAACTGCACGGTGGACGCGAGCGGGAACTGTCCGTGCGCGGCGGGCGATGGCGCCGAGGAGGTCCCGCGCTTTCACCTCACCGGAGGTGGCAGGCTCGGCGGTCCGCCGGGGACGATCGAGCCCGGCACGGTGCAGGAGCTCTACGAGGCGATCGCGGCCGAGCTGCAGCGGCTGACCACGCTGCACGGCGAGGCGTGGGTCTTCGACGGCCACCTGTCGGGGCAGTCGGAGCTGCCGAGCGAGTTCGACATTTACCTGTTCCCGATCTGCAACCTGTCGTCGGCGCTCGCCGGCGTGCGGCTCGTCAAGGAGCAGGGCGAGGGCATCGAGGCCTCGGCCGGCTTCACGCCGCACTTCGTTCACTTCATGGACATGGCGCGCGACTACCAGGCGGTCCTCGCCGCCGATCCGACGTTCACGCCGTCGGTGCCGCTCCCGCTGAACCCGAGCGCCGGCGCGTACACCGAACCGGTCGCGCGCGCCGCGACGATGCTGTTCGACCAGGGCTACTACCTGCTGCTCCAGATGCTGACCGCCTACTACGCTCACTACGACAAGAAGTCGTTCGGTGACTTTCCGCACCTCGCCGCCGCGCTCGAACAGACCGCCTTCGCGCCGGTGATGACGATGTTCGTGCGCTCGCTCGCACAGGTGATGGCGACGCTGCCGACGGGCGATGGCCAGACCTTCGAGGGGCCGACGTTCTTCCTAGCGGTCAGCCAGCTCCGCACGCTCGAGAACCCGGACCTCGCGATCTACACGGACATCAATCACTACATCCAGGGCATCACGGCGCTCGCGGTCGGCGTCAACGATCTGCGCGCGCGGGTCGCGCCGGAGCCCGCCGCCAAGCTCGAGTTCATCTACCAGACCATGACGCGCACCGCGGGCAACCTGGCGTACATCTACCAGAACGGCATCTACCCGAAGTTCGATCCGAACGTCGACAACTCCTGCAAGGACACCGACCCATGCCCGTAGCCGAGACCCCGACGGTCCTGCCGACCCTGGACATCGGATTTCAGGGCTACTTCACGTCGCGCATCGCCACCGATCCGGACCCCAGCAACGAGGATCGTGGGATGAGCGGGTACACGATGGCGCTGCCGAAGGAAGACCGGCTCGATCAGGTGATCCGCCTCCAGGCCGACGCCGATTACTGGACGCGCAACATGCGCAAGCCGCTCGACGAGATGCCGTACACGATCGGCGTGCAGGTCGCGAGCGTGCAGCTCGCCGGCCGCGCCTTCGCGCCGGGCGCGCCCCTGCTCGGCTCGCGCGTCTACCTCGACGGCCGGGACGAGCCGCTGACCGGCGCGATCTTCGAGAGCCGCAACAACACGACCGGCTCGGACGACACGATGGCGTTCGTGATCGATCCGTTCAAGCTGCGTATCGACGGCCCGGCCGCGACGATCACGGCGACCGACTACATCGATCCGGCCGATCCCGCGCGGCCGCTGTGGTCGATCGCCGATCCGAAGATCTTCGGCCGCCGACTGACCTGCTGCGTGGCGCTCGACGATCAGGAGGTCGCCGAGGCCATCGGCGTGTTCGACGCCTACGGCTACTTCCGCGACCGCCGCCGCTTCCTCGAGAAGCAGATCGCGGCCGGCGGCGATCCGGCGGAGCTCGAGACGTACCGCACCCGGCTGTTCCAGCTCGAGACGTGGGGGGACCGCATCATCTCGAAGATCAACACGCGCTGCGACTGGCTGTTCGACATCAACGGACCGCAGAACGTCGATGCTCGCCAGCCGCTCGGTGGCCAGCTCGTCACCAACCAGCCGTGGCGTGTCAGCTTCTGGTTCGGCGGCTGGGACGGCGATCTGCTGGTCGGCTACATGCGCGGTGTCTTGCGCATCCCGTTCGTGCCGTCGGCATGAGCCCGGGCGATCTCATCGACCAGCGCTTCGAGCTGGAGCGCGAGATCCGCGGTGGCGGCATGGGCCGCATCTTCCGCGCGAAGGATCTGCACACCGGCGCCGCGGTCGCGGTGAAGATCGCGACCGAGCACGCCGATGACAGCCGCGCACGGTTCCGCCGCGAGTCGGTGTTGCTCGCCGAGCTCGCGCACCCCGCGATCGTCGCCTATGTCGCGCACGGCGAGCTCACCGATGGCACGCCCTACCTCGTCATGGAGTGGCTCGAAGGCTACGACCTCGGCCAGATCCTCGAGGGCTATAGCCCGGGGAAGCAGCCGACCGTGCGCGCGCTGCCGAGCGCCCACTCGACCGAGGACGCGACGGTCCGCCTCCAGCCGAGCGAGCTCGCGCACGCCGAGCCCATCGCCGAGGCACCGCGCACCTGCCTCGACCTCGCGACGGTCGTCCTCGTCGGCAAGCGGCTCGCGGCGGCGCTGTCCGCACTGCACGCGCGCGGCATCGTGCACCGCGACATCAAGCCGGGAAACCTGTTCCTGCCCGGCGGCGACGCCGCGCACGCGAAGCTGCTCGATTTCGGCACGGCGCGCGAGCGCATGCCCGCGCACCCGCTGACCTCGGAGGGCGTGATCGTCGGCACGCCGTATTACATGGCGCCGGAGCAGGTGCGCGAAGGCGGCACGATCGGTCCCGCGGCCGACGTGTGGGCGGTCGGCTGCGTGCTGTACGAGTGTCTGTCCGGACGCGCACCGTTCTCCGCGCCCCACCCGCTCGCGGCACTCGCGCGGATCATGCTCGACGAGCCGACGCTCGTCGGCGAGCTGCGGCCGGAGGTGCCCGAGGATCTCGCGCGGCTCGTCCACGAGACGCTCGCGAAGGATCCCACGCGCCGGCCCGCCGACGGTGCGGCACTGCTCGAGCGGCTCGAGGCGCTCGCCCCGATCGCCTCGCTCGCGCCTCGCGTCGCGGCGGCACCCGCGCGGCCCGCACCGCGTCGGCTCACCGGCCCCGAGAGCCGCGTCTGCGCGCTGCTGTTCGCGCGCGCCAGCTCGTCGGCGAACGGACTGCCGCGCGTGGTGGCGGCGCACGGTGGCACGTATCAGGCACTCGCCGATGGCGAGCAGTCATTCCTCGTCACGATCGAGAGCGTGCGCGCTCCCACGGACCAGGCGGCGGCCGCCGCACGCGTCGCGATCGCGCTGCGCGATGCGGATCCGGAGATCCGTCAGGTGATGGTC
>DAIRFU010000331.1:0-7840 GCA_036794935.1 Kofleriaceae bacterium
AGTTGTAGGCCTCGCGGCCAAGAATGCCGAGCTGGACCACGTAACCGTTCGCGGCGGCGTGGTTGCGGCGGTTGCCGATGAGCAGGCCGGTCGCCGCGGCCGAGACCGCCGACGGGGTCGGGTTCTCGGTCAGATCGCCGATGCCCGGATTGTTCAGATCGGGGACGTCGAGGTCGCACGCCGGCACGGCGGCGAGCGTGGCGGCGAGGATGAAAATGCCGATGGTACGCATGGTGGTTCTCCTCACAGCCCCGCCGTGATCGACAGCCAGAAGCTCCGGCTCGGGGGATATGGTGCGACGTCGTAGTTGCGGCCGATCGGCTGCGAGCCGAAGTTCGAGACCTCGGGATCGAGACCGCTGTAGTTCGTCAACGTCAACAGATTCCGCGCCGACACCGAGATCTGCATCGTCTTGAGCGGGCCGAGCTGCTCGGCGACCTTGTTCGGCAGGTCGTATGCGGCGGATACCTCGCGCAGCTTCACGAACGTCGCGTCCTCGACGTACGGACGGGCGTCGCCATTCGTGAACGCCTCGAGTCGCTTCGCCGCCGCTGCCTTGTCGGGCGAGTTGTTGCCGAAATCGTAGAGCAGCCGGGTCAGGTTGACGATATCGGAGCCCTGCTGCCAGTCGACGAGCGCACCGAACGTGAAGCGGCCGACCGTGACGACGTTCGACCAGCCCACGCGGAAGTCCGGCTCGCCGTTACCGACGACCGCGACGTCACCATCGGAGTTGATCGTCGCGACGATCTGCGTCGCGCTCTTGCCCTGTTCGATGCGGAACGCGCCGAGACCGGTGCCGAAGCCGGCCACCGTGATGTCGAATGCATCGACGCCGTCGGGCAGGTCGGTGACGTTCGAGCGATTGAGCGTCAGGATCCCGCGCGTCGTCCACTCGACGGGCCCGTCGGGGAGCGGGCGTGCCTGCAGCGCGGCTTCGATACCCCGGTTGCGCATCGAGCCACCGTTGAAGAACTCGGTCGTGAACCCGGTCGAGGTGGGCAGCGCGCGCTGCAGCAGCAGGTTCGAGATGTTGCGCTGATAGACGGTGAGCTCCGCGACGAAGCGCTGGTCGCGCGTCACGAGATCGGTGCCGAGCTCGAACTCGCGCTGGCGCTCGGGCTCGATGTCCGGATCGCCCGCCGAGCCGACGAGCACGAGGCCCGCGTTGCCATCGATGTTGTTCGTCGCGTTGAGCGCGGTGAACTTCTGGCCGTAGTTCGGGCGGTTGCCGGCCTCGCCGTAGGCGGCGCGGAGGCGGAGCGTCTCGAACATCGGCTTGTTCTCCGCGGGCGCGTTCTCGTCCGGCGCGATCAGCGAGTACACGGCGGCCACTTTCGGGTAGACGAAGTACTTGTCGGTGTCGCCGTTGAGGCTCGACCGCTCGCCGAGCAGACCGCCGAGCACGCTCAGCCGATCGTTCAGCACCGCGAGCTCCTCCTGCACGTAGATGCCGCTGTCCTTCGTACGCAGCCGGTTCTGCACCACGTTGAGCGACGTGCCGGAGTCGACGTTCGGCTGGCCGGCTGTCAGGTTCTGCGCGGTCACGTAGACCGAGTTGAGATCGACGTTCTCGTACGTGAGGCCGCCCGACAGCGCGCTGCGGTACTTCTTGCTCTCCGGCTGGTAGGACCACACCGCGCCGGCACCGGCGTTCCAGTTGAGGTTCGAGGTCGTCGCGTCGATCGACGTCCCGACCAGGCCATCGGCCGGCTCGTACAGCAGCTCGTTCGGCGACAGCAGGTTGTTCTTCTGGGTGAAGTCGTCGGCGCCAAAGTTCGCGAGCAGCTTGAGCTGGTTGCGGCCGTCGTCGGACTTGTACGCGTCGAGCGCCGCCGTCGCGCCGCCGATCAGGCGCCACAGATCCTCGCGGTTCTGCAGCAGCGCGACGGTCTGCAGTGGGTTCGCGCTGCTACCGATCGCGGGGTTCGCCGGGAACACGCCGTTCTTCTCGCGCAGATCGACGAAGTTCGGCGTGCCCGACAGCACGACGTACGTCGAGGTGCCGGCATTGTCGTTGTTGGTGAGGCCGCGATCCGACTTGGAGTGGATGAGGTTCGCGGTGAAGCCGAGCTGCAGGCGATCGCCGAGCCGGTAGCCGACGGCGATGCGGCCGGTCTGCTTCTCGTAGAACGTGCCGATCATGACCCCGGGCTCGTCGCGGACGAGCACCGAGCCGTAGTAGTTGCCCTTGTCGGTGCCGCCCGAGGCGCTCGCCAGCGTCTCGCGCAGGAACGCGGTCCGCGTGATCTCTGCCTCGTGGTCGAACGTGCGGCCGTTCGAGTCCTGGTAGACCTGGACGAGCGGCGACGTCGCGCCGAACGCGTCCATCACCTCCTCGACGGAGTTGAACTGCCGCGAGCCGAGCGTGTTCGAGACCTGCGCGAAGCCGACGCGCTGCGTGACCTCCACCTTGTTCTCGCCGTTGCGGCCGCGCTTCGTGGTGATGATGACGACGCCGTTCGCGGCCTTCGAGCCGTACAGCGCCGCGGCGGAGGCGCCCTTGAGCACCTCGATCGTCTCGATGTCGTTCGGGTTGAGGTCGGCGATGCGGTTGACCGGGTTGTCCTGGCTCGACGCGCTACCGCCGGCGGCCGCTGCGGTGATCGCGTTCGCGCCCGACGGCACCGCGACGTTGGACACGATCACGCCGTCGATCACGTACAGCGGCGAGGACTGACCGTTGATGGTCGAGATACCGCGCAGGCGGAGCTGGGCACCGCCTCCGGGTGCGCCGGAGTTGAACTGGAGGTTCGCGCCGGGCAGCTTGGCCTGCATCGCGCTGTCGATCGTCGGTGACGTGACGCGGTTGAGCTCCTCGTTATCGATGACGGAGGCACCGTTCGCGAGGTTCTGCTTGAGGATCGCGGGCGCGCGGCCCTCGATGATGATCTGCTCGCCCTGTACGATCGAGAGCGGCACGGTAACCGCGTTCTGCCCCGCCGCGACCTCGATGTCGCGGGTCTCGCGCTCGCCGGCGGTGATCTCGATCTCGAATGCCTCGAGCGGCGCGTTCTCGATCGTGAACGTGCCGGCCTCCTCGGTGAACAGGACCTGACCGATCGCGGGCACCGTGATCTGCGCGGCGACGACGGGCTCGCCCGAGTCCGGATCGATGACCTTGCCGGTGACGGTGCGAGACGTCGGCGCCGGCGGCGGCGCGGCCTCGACCTGGCCGACGACGACCGCGACCGCGGTCCTGTCGCGCGGCACCGGCAATACGGCCGGTGGTTGGCCGACCGCGGTGACGTCGAGCGTGACGTCCTCGCTCGCGACCCCCGGGATCGCGAACGTACCGTCGGCGGCCGTGGTCGTGGTCAGCTGCGTGCCTTGCACCGTCACCGTCGCTCCGGCGATCGGCTGGTGCGCGCCATCCGTGACGACGCCCGCGATCGTGCGCGTCGCGGCTGCAGCCGGCGGCTGCGGCTTGACGAGCACGACCTGCAGCGACAGCGGCGTCTTCGCCGCTAGCACCGGAATCGTTCGCGTCGTGAAGCCGTCCGCGTTGATCTCGACGACCAGGTTGCCCGTCGCGACCCCCGTGAGCTTGAACGTGCCGTCCGCGGCGGTCGTCGCGCTCGGCCCACCGTCGGCGACGGTGACCGTCGCGTTCGCGACCGGTTGCTGGTCGACATCGACGATCGTGCCCGCGACCTCGCGCCCCTTCGGGCGTGGCTGCGCGAGCGCGCTGGCGAACGAAACAAGCAGAACGAGGGCGGTGATCGCCCCGATCAATACACCTCGACATCGACGTCGCATCGGCCCTCCCGCGTTGGACGCACGAACGTATTTGCCCGCACATCGGACCGCTCTCAAGTCCCTCCCGAGACAGCTGCTGTCCGGACTGCCCCATCAGGGCCGCAATCCGGTGCGGCCGACATACCGCGCTTGTCGTACGCGAAGCAGATTCGGTTGACACGGCTGCGCGCGCATCAGCGACGAACTGGCATGTCCTCTCCGGAGCGTGCGCGGCGCTGTCGCAGGATCAGGGTGCGAGCCGCTCCTTGATCCAGCCGCCGGGATCGCGCCGGTAGCGCACGCGATCGTGCAGGCGCGACGGCTGGCCCTGCCACAGCTCGATCATGTCGGGCACGACACGATAGCCACCCCACGTTTCGGGACGCGGGATCGGCGCGTCGCCGATCGTCACCGTCAGCGCGGCGATGCGATCCTCGAGCACGCTGCGATCGGCGATGACCTGCGACTGCGGCGACGCGACCGCGCCGAGCTGGCTGCCGCGCGGGCGGGTCGCGAAGTACGCGTCGGACTCCGCGGCGGTGATCTTCTCGACCGTGCCTTCGATCCGGATCTGCCGGTGCAGTGGCTCCCAGTACAAGACGATCGCGGCGAACGGGTACGCGGCGAGGTCGTGCGCCTTGCGGCTGAGATAGCTCGTGTAGAACACGAAGCCGCGCTCGTCGATCTCCTTGAGCAGCACCATGCGCGCCGCTGGCCGGCCTCGCTCGTCGAGCGTGGCCAGCGTCATCGCGTTCGCGGTCGGCAAGCCGCCGGAGACGGCAAGCTTCAGCCAGCGCCGGACCTCGACGATCGGATCCGGATCGCAATCCGCGGGATCGAGCGGCGCGCCTTCGTACTGCTCGCCCACCTTCCACAGCAGATCTTTGGCCATGCCCGGGTCTACCACGGCGTCGGACGCGCGCGTCGCTGTCCCAGCCGCGCGCCCGCCGCTGTCTACATCTGGTGCTCGTGCTCGCCGGTGCCGCCCTCTTTCATCATGCCCGCGGCGGCCATGATGCCGTGAAAGCTCTCGTGGACGCCGTGGAACGCCTCCTCGAACTTCGCCGTGTCGTTCGCCTTGCACGTCGCGTCGAGCGTGTTGATCGCGTCGACGAGCGCGCGCGTGCTCGCGGTCCACGTGTCGGCGTTCGCGCTGTCGGGCGGCGTCGCCTTCGCGATCGCGTCGGCGTCAGCCTGGAATTCGGGGACCGCGGTGCAGGTGTCCTGCATGCGCTGCGGGCCGTGCTCGGCGTGCCAGCGCGGTGCGAGCACGTCGTGGAACGTCTTCATCTCGGCGGACATGCCCTCGTGCTCCATCCCCTCGTGGGCCTCGGGACCCGCGGATGGCTGGGTGGTCGTGGACGTGGCGGGAGCGGCCTTGCTTCCCCCGCACGCGGCGGCGGCAAGCGCGATAACCAGGGTCATGGTGCGGATCATGGCGAGGCTTTCGCACGTGGGCGCTCGCGGTGTCAACGCGAGGCGGTACAGTCGGATTCATGGATGTCTTCGTGATTCGCCACGCGATTGCCGTCCCCGCCGAGCCCGGCCAGGACGATGCCGCGCGCGACCTGTTGCCCGAGGGTGTGCGCAAGTTCAAGCGCGCGGTGCAGGGCTTGCGCGAGCTCGACTGGCGCTTCGACCGCGTATTGACCAGCCCGTGGCAGCGGGCGCTCGCGACCGCGGAGCTGCTCGCTCCTGTCACGGACGGCCCGACGATCGTCACCGATCTCTTGTGTGACAAGCCGCGGCCCGAGCTGTTCGCGTTGATCGCGGAGTCCGGCGGCCCCCACGAGAAGCGCCACGCCACGGCGGTCGTTGGCCACGAGCCGTGGCTGTCCGAGCTGGTCGCGTGGCTCGCGTTCGGCGATCCGCGGCACGGCGAGGCGATCGATCTGAAGAAGGGCGGGATGGTGTGGCTCGACGGCAGCGCGGTGCCGGGCGGGATGATGATCCGGGCCGTGCTGACACCGAAGATCTTGCGCGCGCTGCGCTAGGCACCGTCAGCGCAGCGGGCGCATGCCCCTGGCGCGGCGCAGACCGTTGAGCGCGCGAGCGACGTGCTCGTCGTGAAGCAGGAGCTTGGACAGCGCGCCGGTCGTGATGCCGAGCAGGTGCGCGGTGGTGCCGATCTCGAGCCCGTTACCGACGAGGAGATCGAGCAGCTCGCCGATCGCGGCCCAGAACTCGCCGGTCTGGCGCGTGCGCGCGCCGAGCGGTGCGGTGCCGGCCTTCACGAACGCCGCGAGCCGTGGCGATGGCGCGACCGGGGCCGGCTCGCGGACCTGAAGCGCGAGTGCGGCGCGCAGCCGGCGGACGGCGTGGAGCTTGTTCTCGGCCTGCGAGCGGCTGTCCTCGCCGATCGCCGAGATGCCGGTGAGCTTGTGGCGCAGCCGCACCGCGCTCTCGGTCTTGTTGCGATGCTGGCCGCCGGGGCCGGACGCGCGGTAGCGATCGACCTCGCACTGCGCGATCAGCGCGTCGTCGCTCGCGAGCACGTAGTCGGCGCGCGACACTAGTTCGCTTCGCCGGGCGCGGGTGCCGCGTCCTGGGCCGCCGGCACGCCCGGCTCGAGGTAGACGTCGACGCCCGCGCGCTCCCCTGCCCGGCCGTACTCGACGCGCGCGATGCCTCCGTCGAGCGCGCCAACCAGCTTGCCGAGCTTCTCGTCGACAGCGACGTTCGCGTCCGCGCACAGCGCGGAGACCGCGTCGAGCATCATGCCCGGCGCGAGCGCACCGACGCGCACGATCTGGCCGCCGCGGATCCGGATCGTGAGGCCAAGCCGCGGCACCGGCAGCGCGCGCAACCGATCGGCGAGCGATGGCGCGAGCGGCGCGCCGGTCAGCTCGGCGAACGCCTGCGACAGCGCCGCGACCTGGGCGTCGGCGGTGTCTCCAGGGATCGCGAGCTCGAGCTCGGAGAACGGTGCGTCGCCGATCGACTGCGAGAACCGCTCGATGTGGCCGATCGCGAGCGTATCGACGAGCTTCTTCACCTTGTACTTCGCCTCGTGGGTGCCGAACATCGCCTCGACCTTCGGCCACGGCTGCGGATCGAGGAAGTGCCAGCCGGTCGTCACCTTGCCGGCCCAGACCCCGATCCACGAGCCGACGAGCCTGGGCTCGAGCTGCTCGCCGATCGCGTCGAGGAGCTGGGCGTCGCTCTTCGCGATGTTGCACAGCTTGAAGTAGTCGGCCATCCGCGGCACGAAGCCGCGTGGATCGCCCCACGCGCCCCACCAGACGCGGCGCAGATCGCTGCCGAGCATCGCGAGGAAGGTGACGCCCTCGCCGTCGGGCATGTCCGGGGGCGTCGGGTTGTGCTCGAGCCAGCGATCGAGGTGGATGTCCATCCACTCCTCGACGATCGGCAGCTGCGACAGGCTGATCTGCAGGTTCAGCCGGACCGACAGCGCCCTCTGCAATGCGTTCTCGAGCGCATTCGCCATCTCCCCCCAGTGTAGCTCAGTTGAGCAGCAGCTTCGCGGTGAGAAACAGCGAGCGGCTCCCGGTCGTCATCATCTCGCCGCCGATCTGCTGGGCATAGACCGAGCCGCGCAGCGCGACCGCGAGCGAGTCCTCGATCCAGTACGTCGTCGCGAGGTTCAGGAAGTGCAGCCGCGTGTGAAGCCCGGGCTCGGTGGTGTCGACCATCGCGTACTGAAAGCCGATGCCGTTGTTCTGCTTGTAATCGTAGTCGACGCCGGCCGACACCGTGTACGAGCGGAACAGGTCCGGCAGCCGGTACTTCGAGTCGACGGGATCGAGGATCTCGTTCTTGTTGCGCGAGATGTTCGCGAACCCCGTGAGTCGGCCACCCGGTGCCTCGAGCCACGCCCGCGCACCGAGGCGCAGGTTGTAGCCGCGGATCGTCTGGTCGTCCATGATCGCCTGCTGGGTGTCGAGCGTGTAGAGCTGGACCTCGCTCTGTGCCTCGAAGTTGTCGAACCGCAGGCGCACCGACGGCGAGCCGAAGTAGATGTGGAGGTTCTGATCGGGCAGGTTGTTCTGGTTGTTACCGACCTGCGCCGCCGCGAGATAGAACGGGCGATCGAACGGCGTCAGCTTTCCGCCGATGACGAGCGTGCCGGTGATGCCGGTCG
>DAIRFU010000332.1:0-7834 GCA_036794935.1 Kofleriaceae bacterium
GCCGTGCGCGACCACCGCCGCCGCGATCTCCTCGACGAGGCCGAGCTCGTCGATATCCTTCTGCGCCGCGGTCAGCGCCGCCTCGAACGCCGCCGCCGCCTGCGCCGCGGCGCCCTGCGCATCGCCTTGCGAATCCGCCGCGCGCGACAGCTCGAGGTGTGCGCGCGCCCGATCCCACGGCTGGAGCCTGGGCGCGTCGAGCGCCGCCGACAGCGACATCCGCGCCCCCGCGACCTCGCCCGCCGCGAGCTGCGCGCGCGCGAGCAGGATCTTCGTCGCCGGCCCGGGCTCGCGCTTGGCCGCCTCCGCCGCGAACGTCCGCGCGCCCACCGCATCGCCCTGCGCGAGCGCGATCTGGGTCAGCCGGCGCGCCGGCGTGACGTCGTCCGTCGCCGCGAGTGCCCGCACGAGAGCGCTCCTGGCGGCCGCGGGCAAACCGAGCGCCCAGTAGCGGTCGCCGAGATCGAGCAGCGCGGTCGCCATGTCGGCGCGATGTTACTCCAACGCTCTTGCGGGTAGGCGGCGCCTACAGCAGCTGCTTCTTGCGCTGGGTCAGGTGCTTGTCGAGCCCGTCGAGCGCATCGAGCAGCTCCGGGCGGGCATCGGCCTTCGCACGCAACGCGACCGCCGCACTCTCCATCGTGATCACGTCGGACTGCATGCGCGTGCGCACCGCCTCGTGCATCTCTCTGAAGTTGCCGTAAAAGTCCTGCAGCATATCGCCGCGCCTGAGCGCCGTGACCTTGCCGAGCCGGCCCTCCGCCATCCGCTCGAAGTACATCGAGATCTTGTAGAGCGGCCCCGCGACCTTGTGGGTCATGATCACGAGGTAGAGCGACAGGATGACGACCAGGCCGATGCCGACGCCGACCATCTTGTAGACCAGCGCGCGGTCCTCGGCGGCCATGCCGGCCGAGACCTGATCGCGGAACTCGTTGAGGCTCTTGTCGTCCTGGGTGAGTGCGGCGAGATCGCGCTCGATCGATTCGGAGGCCGCGTGGCGCTGCTGGTAGATCAGGTAGCCGAGCGAGCCGCTGATCACGCCCGACAGCACGGTCACGAGCAGCACGTAACGAAGCTGCAGCCGCTTGTCGAGCAGGTAGTTCGACAGCTTGCGCTTGTACGGCGCGCGCGGACGGCTGGGCCCGCCGGGGCCGCCCTTCGGCACGTCGCCACCGAGCTTGCCGTCCTGAACGACCGTGGCGGAGGGTACGTCACTCAAGGGACTTCTCCTTGCGCGCGAGCAGCGTGCGCAGCTCTGTGATCGCCGGGTGCTCGCCGATGCCCGCCGCGTCGGCGGCCGCGATGGTGGCCGTGATGTGCTCGATGTCGTCCTTCTCCATGTGCAAGACACCGGCGTGGGCGTGCTTGAAGTGCTCGTAGAAGTCGACGAGCTGATCGCCCTTGCGCAGGTTGTAGACCTTGTCGAGGCGGCCATCGCGCATCTTCGCGAAGTAGAGGCTCACCTTGAACAGCGGACCGGCGACCTTGTGGGTCATCTTGATGCCGTAGAGCGCGAGGCCGATCATCAGCAGGAGGCCGGTGCCGATGAGCACCCAGAGGATTCGCTTGCGTCCCTGCTCGAGGTTCGCGATCGAGCCCTGCTGGCGGACCTCGCAGGTGTGGTGCGCGACGATCCGATCCGCGAAGTCGGTCGGCAGGGTCGGCGTGATCGTCATCGAGGTCTCGCCGAGCTGCACCGTCGCGCGGTGCTCGGGCTCGGCGTCGGCGACGCTGTACGGCTCGCCGCCGTCGCACTTGACGACCGGGATCGTGGCCTTGCGCAGCGCATCGACCGCATCGGCGCTGTCGAGCTTGGCCTTGACGTAGTCGTCGCAGCTCTTGACCTTGACGAGGAGCGGCATCGCGCGCTCCGGCTTGCACTCGGCGTCCGTGCACCACAGCGCCTTGACGGCGACGAGATCGCTCTGCGCGTTGTGCGAGGCGACGTGCGCGGGATCGACCTTGGAGAACGTCGGCGTCGCGGCGCCGGTCTCGGCCATCTCGGGCGCGGGCTCGTCCCCGCTCGCCGCGTCGCCATCGGCCGCTTGCGCGGGGTCGTCGGGAGTCGGCGTGTCCGAGTCGGCGGCCTTGTCGTCGCCATCCTCCTCGATGTTCATCGGCACCGGTGCTTCCTCGATGCCGCTCGGCAGCTCGATCACCTCGGGCACCTTGGGGCACGCCTCGCCGCGCACGCGCGCCATCGCGACGGTCGTCGCCTCGTTCGCCTCCTTCATCACCCAGATGCCGAGGCCGAACATCAAAATGGCGGACACGCCGACCATGAACAGGGTGAAGCGAAGCTGATACCTCTTGTTGAGCAAGAGGTTCTTCCAGCTGCGCTTGTAGCCTTGGTGGGCGCGGGACATCAGGGAGCCTTCGACTTGATCGTCGGTACGATCTTAGACGTGATCAAGTTCTCGATCACGGCCTGCACGCAGTCCTCACTCGCGAGCGCCTGATCGCTTGGCGACGAGCTGGCAGTGACCGAGGCACCACCACTGAGGAAGCCGAACACGCTCTTGTCGGGATAGTCTGCGAGCAACATGCTGACTTTACACGAGATGGTGGCTCCGCTGCCCGAGGTTTTGACCTTGAGCTCGTTCAAGGTGCCATCGACGTAGAAGCCCGCCACCCGTTTCTTCGCGAGCTCGGACTTGCTGGGGGAGCCGCCAGGCCAGCTCTGCTGCATGTTGCTGGCGACCTTGGACAGTGTCTTCTGCGCGGTCTTGACCATGAGGGCCCGCAGCTTGGTGTTCTGGCTGCTCGTCGTCTTGCTCGACATCGGCCCCACGTTGACGTAGATGCCGCCGCTACCGCCGCTCGGCCGCGACGAGCCACCACCACCGCCGCCGATCGCCTTGAGCGCGTTCTGCGCCTGGGTCTGCACGAAGTCGCTCGAGTCGCGCGCCGCCGCGGTCTTGAGGTTCGCGATCGCGAGGTTCTTGTAGCGAGTGTCCGGGTTGTCCTTGACGAGGATGCCGAGACCGACGGCGGAAGCGCCGCGGACATTGCGATCGCTGTCGTTGAGCAGCGTCTTCGCGAGCGGCAGGATGCCTCGCTCGTCTCCCGCCTTCGCGAGGTTCAGCGCGGCCGCGAGGCGGACCTTGTCGGACGAGTGACCGAGCTGCTTGATCAGCGTGGAGACCGCGTCGGCGTGCGCGGTGCGCGCGACGAGCAGCAGGCCGATCAGCACCAGGACCGGTGCGATGGCGCGAGAGAGACGGGAAGCGATCGAAGAGAGCATGCGGCCTACGCTGTGCCTCCTGTGACGTGCGACCAGCTCACGACTTCAATCCAGACTAACGAGTTTCACGTGTCGTCTGCAAGGTAGCGACGGGTCAGCTCGACATAGTGCTGCGCGCCGTACGCGATCTGCGCCCGCTCCTTGTCGTTGAGCGGTCGCTTCACCTTCGCAGGCGAGCCGATCACGAGGCTCCCGGGTGGGATGTTGGTGCCGGGTGTGACGAGCGCACCTGCACCGACGAGGCTGCCGTGGCCGATCACCGCACCATCGAGCAGGATCGATCCCATCCCGATCAGGCAGAAGTCTTCGACCGTGCACGCGTGAATGATCGCGCTATGGCCGACCGTGCAATCGCTGCCGATGATCGTGCCGGAGAAATCACTCGTCACGTGAATGACGGTGTTGTCTTGAATCGACGTGCGCGCACCGATCCGGATCGGCATCACGTCGCCGCGCACGACCGTGCCGTACCAGATCGACGACTCCTCGCCGATCACGACGTCGCCGATCACCGAGCACGTCTCGGCGAGGAACACACCGCGGGCGAGCGCGGGGTGCTTGCCGGCGTGACTACGAATGGTTGCGGCCATGCCGCAGCGTAGCTTACCGCTGCAGCCGTGCGTGCTCGGCCTGCTCGGCGGCGGCGAGGACCTCGTCGATCGCGGCCTCGAGATCCTCGGAGCCCGGCGCGATCGGCGCGACGAAGCGGACGACGCCGCGGCTGTCGATCACCATGAAGTGGATGCGCTCGGGATCGTCGATCGCGAGCTCCTCGAAGGTCGCATCGCTGGCGAGCGCGAGCGGCACGGTCGTCGTGAACGCGTACTCCTTGCGCAGCGACGGCACGGCGCGGACGCTCGAGGCGGCGACGACGTTGATCCGCACCGGCTGCGGCGACACCGCGAGCACGGCCGGCGCGCTGCCGAGGCGCTTCGCGAGGCCGTCGTCGATCCGATCGAAGACGGCGCTGCAGCCGGTGCAGCGCTCGAGCATGAACCAGCCGACGACGACCGTCCGGCCGCGTGGGTCGGCGAGATCGTAGCTGCGGCGCGGATCATCGGCGTCGCGGACCTCGGTCGGATCCATGGCGTGGCCGACGAGCCTGCGGTGCAGCACCTCGGCGCGCGTCGACAGCGGCGCCTGGACGAGCAGCCGCTCCGCGCCGCGCCGGACGTCGAGCTTGACCACGTGACCGGGCGCGCTGCCGAGGATCTGCGAGCGCACCGCCGTGCAGCTCGCGGTGCGCACGCCGTCGATCGACAGGATCAGATCCCACTCGTGCAGCCCGGCATCCTGCGCCGCGCTGCCCGTCGTGACGCCCTCGATCAGGCAGCCGATGCCGTGATCCTTCATCTTGATCCCGAGGAACGCCGGATTGCTGGTCGGCCGGACCTGGGGCGCGGCGGCGGTGACGATCGCGGGCGTGATCGGAGCCCGGCGGCGATCGGCGCTCGCGTGCGCGGCGAACGTGCACAGCGCGGCGGCGACGAGGGCGGGCGAACGCACGTGTGGAATCTGCCCGAACGCCGCCCGAAGGGCCAGCTTCATTCGTGTGAGCCGATGTAGGACAAGGTGAGATTTTTGACTCCATCACGCCAGCGCTCGATCATTATTTTGTGAAGCGCCGTTTCCTCCCCGACCTCGCCCATGTCCTCGAAGACAGCCGACCGCTACCGGCGCTGGCGGTGCCGCGCATCGACAAGCGCATCCATACGCGCTTCGATAAGGCGTTCCTGGTCGTCATCGGCAGCGAGCTGTACGGCGACTCGTTCGCGATCGCGCGCAACATCTCCGCGGGCGGCCTGCTCGTCGAGATGAGCTACGCGCCGCCGCTCGGGACGGTGGTGACCGTCCACTTTCAGCATCAGCGCGACGGTGATTCTCTCGACGAGATCGTCGCGCGTGCCGAGGTCAAGCACCATCATTACCTGAACTTCACGGGCGGCAACGACGCCGCGAGCGCGCGCGCGATCGGCCTGCGGTTCATCGAATTTCTCGATCCCGGAGATCGCGTCGAGGCCGAGCGAATTCACTAGCTCGCTCGCGCGTTACCTCCGCGAACTTGCGCACTCACCGTCGATTCGCTAATCCCTGGATCGTGCGCGCCGCGCTAGTCCTCGCGATGATCGCGGCAGCCTCCCCGGCTGTTGCTGCCCCGAAGGGTCCCAAGGCTGCGGAGGAGGCCAAGCAGGCCGACGCCAAGGTCGATACGCCGGCGCCGCCGCCCAAACCGATCGATCCGGCGCTGAAGCCCGTGCTCGATCGCGTCGCCAAGGGCGACAAGGCCGCGGTCGCCGAGCTGAACGAGCTGGCGGCGACGAAGATCGACGAGCTCGGCACGTTCCTCGAGCGCCCGCACGCGACGACGCCGGACGAGCGTCGCGCCGTGCTCAACGCGATCAACGCGGAGGTCCCCGACGAGAAGGGCCGCTTCGTCGCGGTGCGCAAGTCGGCGAAGGAAGAGAAGGCCGACGACGATCTCGACTGGCTCCCCGAGCTGCAGCAGCTCGATCCGGCGACGCCGGGGCTCGGCGAGGTGCTCGCCGACGTCGCCGCACTGCGCGCGCTCGCGGCCACCAAGGATATCCGCGCCGCGTACGTGATGTTCGACGCCGCGTTTCGCGACGACACGATGGTCTACCGGGACGAGGTCGGCCGCTACCTGCGCAAGATGGAGCCGTACTCGATTCCGGCGCTCATGAAGGAGTCGCAGTCGCGCAACTGGAACCGCAAGCGCTACTCGAACTACCAGCTCGAGCGCGTCGATCGCCAGGAGCCCAGCAAGGCACTCGCCGCGGCGACCGGGGACGAGAACCTGCTCATCGCGATCCTCGACGTGTGGCGCGCGACCAGGCACCGCGAGGCGGTGCAGGCGGTCTGGAGCAAGGTCAACGCCGACTCGGCGCGCACCCGCGCCGCCGCCCGCGCGGCGTGGCACGCGTACATCGACGGCAAGCCGCCGAAGCCGGCTCCGAAGAAGAAGCTCGTCATGCCCGGCGGCAAGCTGACCAAGGAAGAGAAGCCGCTGTGGCTGACCTACCGCGAGCTCGCCGACAACGAGCTGCGCCGCAACTCCAACGAGCTGCTCGGGACCGACTACCCGATCGTCGATCCCACGCTCGACGACAGCGACGAGGGCCGGCGCCCGCGCAAGGTCGAGAAGATCGACCTCCAGGGCGTGACCAAGGAGCTGTTCGCCTACTACGACAAGCAGCGTGCCGAGCGCGAGGCCAAGCAGTGGGCCGAGGCCGCCGCGATGGCGAAGACCGGCGATCTCGCGACCGCGACCAAGTTGCTCGATCGGCTGCTCGCCGCGAATCCCGACCACGGCGCGAAGCCGCAGATGGCGCAGGTCTACTTCACGTACGCGAAGGAGCTCGAGAAGCAGGGCAAGTGGTCGGATGCGGCCGCGGCCTACTCCAAGGCGCACGGCCTCGCGCCCGACGGCCCCAAGGCGGTCGACGCGCTCGCCGCGCATCACTACATGCTCGGCAAGGCTCTCGAGACCACCGGCAAGGACGGCGGCCCCGACTTCCGCAAGGCGTACGCACTGCGTCCCGACTACGCGCCCGCGAAGGAGGCCGCGGTCCGCACCAGCGGCGGCAGCCAGCCGACCTGGATGCTCTACGCCGCGGTCCTCGCCGTGCTCGGGTCGCTCGGCCTGTTCGGCCTCGCCATGGTCCGCCGCCGCGCGGCGTGAGCCCTGCCGTCGCGACCCTCGCGCGCCGTGATAAAACGGCGGCGTGACTGGACGGTTGATCGTCATCGAAGGGCTCGACGGTGCGGGCACCACCACGCAGGTGCGCCGGCTCGTCGCGCACCTCGGCGAGCGCGGCATCGCGGCACACGGCACGCGTGAACCGAGCGATGGCCCGGTCGGCCGCCTGATCCGCGAGATGCTGACCGGCGGCCACGCGATCGAGGGCCAGAAGCTCTCGCAGGGCACGTTCGGTCTCCTGTTCGCGGCCGACCGCCTCGATCACCTCCAGCGCGAGGTCGAGCCCAAGCTCGCCGCCGGCGTCACCGTGGTCTCGGATCGCTGGTACCACTCGTCGCTCGCGTACCAGGGGACCGGCGCCGACCGGGACTGGATCGCGACGCTCAACGCGCGCGCCCGCCGTCCCGACCTCACGATCTTCCTCCAGGTGCGGCCGGAGATCGCAGCGCAGCGCCGGGCCGCCGCGCGGCGCAAGGAGGAGCTGTTCGAGGACCTGCGCATGCAGCAGGAGGTCGACGCCGGCTATCGCGCCACGCTCGCCGAGCTGACCGCGGCGGGCGAGCGCATCGAGACCATCGACGGCGAGCAGGCAGAGGACCGCGTGTTCGCCGCGATCGTCGCGCTCGTCGGCTGACACCCGGTAGGGAAACTTGCGTCGGCGCCGCCCGGGCGGCAGCTTCAAGCCATGCGAGCCCTGCTCTGCTGCGCTCTCCTCGCCGCGTGCGGTCCCAAGGTCGCGCCGCGGGCGACCGCGTTCGACGAGGAGCTCGAGCCACCCGTCGCGCGGGCTCCGGCCGCGCCCGCCGAGCCGCCGCGCGTCGAGGCACCGCCCGGCAAGGGCCTGCGCACCGGCACGATCGAGCGCACGA
>DAIRFU010000333.1:0-7827 GCA_036794935.1 Kofleriaceae bacterium
CCTGCGCGAGCAACTCGGACTGCGCGTCGGGCACGTGCATGGGCGGAACGTGCACCCCGTAACTGCCTGAGGGCTGTCGCCTGGTGGCCGCGGCCATCAGGTGGTGACGTGCAGTCGCTGTAGTCGGCGCCTCGCCGCGGTGTTACACACGCGGACATGAACCTCACGCAGTTGAAGATCATCGTCACCGGTGCAGCCCAGGGCATGGGCGCGCACTTCGCTCGCCGCCTCGCCGAGGCCGGTGCTCAGGTCGCCGCCGGCGACGTCAAGGAGGAGGGCCTGGCAGCCCTCGCCGAGGCGACGCGCGGAGCGCCGGGCAAGCTCCACACGCGCAAGCTCGACGTCTCCGACGAGGCCGACGTCGGTGCGTTCGTCGACTGGGCGCACGGCGCGATGGGCGGCCTCAACGGACTCATCAACAACGCGGGGATCCTGCGCGACGGCCTGCTCGTCAAGAAGGACCGCACGACCGGCGACATCTCCAGGATGAGCAAGGACCAGTTCGAGGCGGTCATCAAGGTCAACCTGACCGGCGCGACGATGATGGTCCGCGACGTCGTCGCGAAGATGGTCGCGACCGAGCAGAAGCCGGGCGTGATCGTCAACATGTCGTCGATCGCCCGCCACGGTAACCGCGGCCAGTCGAACTACGTGTCGGCCAAGGCGGCGCTCGCGGCGAACACGGTGACGTGGGCGCGCGAGTTCGCGTCGTTCGGCATCCGCGTCTGCGGTGTCGCGCCGGGCATGGTCGAGACCCCGATGACCCAGGGCATGAACCAGAAGGCGCGCGATGCGATCGTCGCGCAGATTCCGGTCGGCCGCATCGGTCTGCCCGAGGACCTGTGGCTCGCGGTGAAGTTCTGCCTCGAGTGCGACTACTTCAACGCGCGCACGTTCGACGTCGACGGCGGCATGGGTTTCTAGCGCCGGTGCTTCGCGAGCCACGCGTCGAGACTCTTGACGCTGCTCGCGAACCCGGGGCCGAGCTTCGCGAAGCTCGCGCGCGCCTCGAGCGCCAGCCGACGGGCGCGCTTCCGGTCGCCCTTCGTCTCCCACAGCGCTCGCGCGAGGATCGACTTCGTGTGCGCGACCTGGTGAGGCGGTGCGTCCTCGTCGAGGAGCGGTAGCGCCTCTTCGGCGAACTGCCGCGCATCGGCGTAGCGCTTCGCGTTCCACGCGACGATCGCCATCGCGGTCGCCGGCGCGCTCGCCCGCGGATCGTGGCGCTTCTCGAGGATCTGACGCGACTCGCCGAGCATACCGAGCGAGGCCTCGACGTTGTCCTCCGATTTCACCTGCCCGTAGCTGATCAGCAGGATCGCGAGCTGGAGCGAGTCCGGACCGGCGCTCGCCCGGACGAGCCGCGCCGCCTGCTCGAAGTGCTCGAGCGCGCGGCGGTGCGGCTCCTCGCCGACCACATCGTTCTCGATCATCGCGATGTTGGTGTGGAGCCGGACGATCAGCACGTGCTGTTCGACCTTGGCCTCGTCGGTCGCGGCGAGCGCCTGCTTGTAGAGCGCGAGCGCGTCCTTGGTCTTGCCCTCGGCCTGCGCGACCGCCACCAGCTGGTCGAGCGCCTCGGCATTCTTGAGGTGCTTCTCGGGGTACAGGCGCTTGCGGATCGCGTAGACGCGCTCCGCGGCCGTGCGCGCCTGCGCCAGCTTGCCCTGGCGCAGATCGGAGTCGATCTCCACCTTCAGCAGATCGGCGACGGTCGGGTGCTCGGCACCGAGCCGCTTCGTCTTGTCCGCGATCAACCCGGCGAGGATCGGCTCGAGCTCGCTCCACTTGCCGAGCGGGACGAGCGACTCGAGCATGCACAGACGCGACTCGTCGATCACGGTGCGCCGGTCGAGCTGGCGTGCCCGCTCGTACGCGGCGCGACACGCGTCGGCGCCCTCCTGATACTTGCGGGCACGGACGAGCGCGCGAGCACCGATCGTCTCGGCCATCGCGATCAGCTCCTTGTCGTGCGTGCGCTGCGCGGATGCGCGTGCGATCGGCGCGAGGGTCGCGAGCGCCTCGATCGCGTGATCGGTGCCGGCGGCGAGCTGCGCCTGCGTCCACGCGCGCGCGGCCTCGCGATCGAGCTGGTTCGCGGTCGCGAGCTCGGCGGAGCGCACGAGGTGATCGCGCGCCTGCTTGGTATCGAGCTGCGCGAGCGCGACCTTGCCGGCGACGAAGTGCGCGCGCGACTGCAGGGGCGCCCAGCCGAGCTTGTCAGCGCGGGCGAGGATCTGGGTCGCCTCGGAGCGGCTGCGCGGGTAGTCGCCGGCGATCGCGCGTGCCTCGGTGGCGTTCAGATCGGCGGTCAGCGTACCGACCTCGCCGGCGATCGCTGCTGGTGGCGTGCTCGCGACCGACTCGTCGATGCAATCGCCAAGATCGGGCAAGCCGTCGACCATCGCCTGCGCGCGGTCGACGAACTCGACGCGATCTTCGCCGGACAGCATCGCGCTCAGCCCGCGCAGCGCGTCGAGGCGCTGGTCGAGGCACGTCGCGCGGCGCACGAGCAGATCGGGCGGCGGACCGCTCGCCGCGCGCTCGGCCTCGCAGACGTCGCCCGCGAGCTGCTGCCAGCGCGACGCGTAGCGTTCGAGCTCGGCGCCCGCCTGCCGCGCGGCTGCATCCGCATACGGCCTGCCGCTCTTCACGAACCGGTCGTGGAGCTGCTCGCCGGCGGCAGGTGACCACGCTGCCTCCGCGCGCTTCGCCGCGTGAGACGCGCACGTCACCAGACCCTCGTCTCGATCGACGACGAGCCACATCGCGGTGCCGCCGGCTGCCGCCGCGATCAGCCCGGCAGCCGCGACGACCGGCCACACGCGCCGCTTCTGCGCGGGTGCGAGCTCCGCGAGAAGGTCCGTCATGGCCGGCCAGCGCTTCTCGGGATCGCGCGACAGCCCGCGGACCAGCGCCTCGTGCACGCGGCGCGGCACGTGCTTGTGCTTCGGCGGCAGGATGATGTCGCCGTCGTAGATCTGATAGCCGATCGCGAACGGCGACATCGACGCGATGCTCGAGCGATCGCCGGCGATGAACGGGTGGCGATCGTAGAGCGCCTCCCAGAGCGCGACGCAGAACGAGAACTGATCGCTCGCAGGCGACGCGACGAGCTGCCCGTGCTGCTCGGGCGACATGTACGCGGGCGTGCCCATGATCGTCCCGATGCCGGTGAGGTGGCGCCGGCCCTCGCTGGGCTCGATGGTCCGCGCGAGGCCAAAGTCGGTGACCGCGACGCGACCGCGTCGATCGATCAGGACGTTGTTCGGCTTGAAGTCACGGTGGATGAGGCCTGCGGCGTGCGCGGCGGCGAGCCCACGACCAGCGGCGCAAAACCACTGGATCATCGTCGGTACGCCTGGCCGGCGGCGCGACAGCGCGGCGGCGAGATCCTCGCCGTCGACGAGCTGCATCGCGATGAACACCTGATCGTCGTGCTCGCCGGCGTCGTAGACCTGGACGACGTGCGGATCGTCGAGTCGCGCCAGCGCCTGCGCCTCGCGGATCATTCGCTCCGACGCGTCCTCGCCGTGCGTCGTCGAGTGGAGCAGCTTGAGCGCGACCTGGCGATCGAGGTTCGGATCGTGCGCGGCGTAGACCGCGCCCATGCCGCCCTTGCCGAGCAGGCGGATGATCTCGTAGCGGCCGACGACCGTACCGCGCGTCAGCTCTGGCTTGCGCTCCCCCATCGCCTCGGCAGGCGTCGTTGGATCGAGCACACCGATCGTGGTCTCGTACCCCGGCGTCGTCGTCACCGCAGGATCATACGCGCGAACCCGGGCTAGGATTTCCCCACCAGGCGCCCGAGCGTGCGCATCGCGGTCGCGATCCGGTCGCACCAGGGTGATCCCGCGGAGATGCGGATGAAATTCGCGAACCTCTGGCGGGCCGAGAACAGCGGCCCTGGAGCGACCACGATCCCGCGGCGCAGGGCCTGGTCGTGTAGCGCGAGCGCGTCGACGCCGGGTGGCAGCTCGACCCACAGCACGAACCCGCCGCGCGGCGTCGAGACCCGGGTGCCGTCCGGAAACGCATCGGTGATCGCCTCGCGGTACCGCTCGACGTTGCCGGCGACCGCGCCGCGCAGCCGCCGCAGGTGACGATCGTAGCCGCCCGACTCCAGGAACTCGGCGATCGCCATGCCCAGCAGCGACGGGCACGCGAGCGATTGGCTGTACTTGAGCCGCACGATCTGATCGTGCCAGCGGCCGCCGGCGACCCAGCCGACCCGGTAGCCCGGTGCGAGCGTCTTGCTGACCGAGCTGACCAGTACGACGTGGTTGTCGTCGCTGGGACCGGCGAACGAGCGCAGTGGCCGCGGCCGCGCGCCGTCGAACACGAGCTCGCCGTAGACATCGTCCTCGATGATCGGGATGTCGGCGCGCCGGGTGATCTTGACGAGCCGCTCGCGCTCGTCCTCGGGCATGATCGCGCCGAGCGGGTTGGACACCGTCGGCGTCACGAACACGGCTCGCACCGGCTGGGCGCGGATCGCCTCGTCGAACGCCGAGACGTCGAAGCCCGTCCGCGGGTGCGCCGGGATCTCGAGCGCGCGCAGGCCGAGCCCCTCGATCGCCTGCAGCACGCCGAAGTATGCCGGCGACTCGACCGCGACCACGTCACCGGGCTTCGCGACCGCGCGCAGCGCGAGCGAGATCGCCTCGGTGGCGCCGACCGCGGTGCACACGTCGTGCTCGGACAGCGCGACGCCCCACTCCACCGCGCGTCGCGCGATCTGCCGCCGCAGCGTGAGCAGCCCGGGGGCGCCCTCGTACCGCGCGCCGAGCGTGGACATCTCGCGCGTGAGCTGGGCGAGCAGCCGGTTGAGCTGCGCCATCGGCAGGTACGCCGGATCGATCGTCGCGCAGCCGAACGGCACCAGCTCGGGGTCGCGCATCGCCTCGAGGATCTTCGTGTACGCGTCGGAGACGGTGACGCGCGACGGGCGCTGGCACACGCGCGGCGTTCGCGGCTCGGCGGTGAGCGGCGCGCGCCGGCGTACGAAGTGACCCGACTTCGGGCGCACCTCGATGAGTCCCGCGTTCTCGAGCTGGAGGTAGGCCTCGAGCACGGTCGACACGCTGACGCTGCGCTCCTGCGCGAGCCGTCGCACCGACGGCAGGCGATCGCCGGCACGCAGCGCGCCGCGATCGATCGCCTGACCCAGCTCGTCTGCCAGGTGCTCGTAGAGGAAGCCGCCGGCCGTTGTCACCATGGAAAAAGTGTATCCATCGCAATTCAGATCGACCAGCACAGATGCCGGCGGCCGTACCGGTACAGTGCGCCTGTGCTGGTCGCCGCGACGATTTCGTGTCTCTGTACCGTTCGCGACCGCGCGTCATCATGAGGTCCGTGCTCACCACCACCACGCCGGACGAGATCGCCGCGAAGCCCGCCGCGGATCCGCGGCTGATCGCGAGCCTGGTCTCGGTCTACGTGATCTGGAGCTCGACGTACCTGGCGATGCGGATCCTCGTCGTCGAGCTGCCGCCGCTGCTCTCGGCCGCGGTGCGCTTCCTCACGGCAGGGACCGTGATGCTCGTGATCGCCCTGCGCCGCGGCGCGTCCCTGCCCTCGCCGCGCGATTGCCTGCGCGTCGCGCCCGCCGGCATCCTGTTGTTCGTCGGCGGCAACGGCTTCGTGTCGATCGGATCGCAGTCGCTGATGTCCGGCGGCATCGCGGCCGTGTGCGCGACGATGCCGCTCTGGGTCGGCGTGCTCGGCTACTCGATCGGCGAGCGGCCCACCGCGCGCGAGTGGTTGTCGCTGATCGTCGGCTTCGCCGGCGTGCTCGTGCTGCTCGGCAGCCCCTCGCTCGCGGGCAAGCCGATCCACATCGCGCTCGTGATCGCGTCGCCGATCCTGTGGGCGGCCGGCTCGCTGATGGCGCGGCGCGCACGTGATGTCGGCGGCGCGCACGCCGGCGTGGTCGGTCCCGCGCTGCAGATGCTCACGGGCGGGGCCGCGCTCACCGTGATCGCGCTCTGCCGCGGCGAGCGGATGCCGCTCGATGCCAGCGCGACGTCGTGGCTCGCGCTCGGTTACCTGATCGTGTTCGGCTCGCTCGTCGCGTTCACCGGCTACGCGTGGCTCCTGCGCAACGCCCGGCCGGTCGTCGCCACCAGCTACGCGTACGTCAATCCGATCCTCGCGGTATTGATCGGCGCCGTGCTGTATGACGAGCCGCTCACCTGGACGGCCGGCGTCGCCAATATCCTGATTGTCGGCGCGGTGATGCTCGCACTACGCCGGCGCGCCTGAAGTGGCGCGCGCGGCCCGCTTTCGCTACCCTTCCCGGCATGCTCCGGGTGATATGCCGCCTGCTGCTCGCCACCGCCGTTTTCGGCGGCGCCGCCGTGTCCCCGGCGTGCGGCGGTTCGAGCAAGCCGGTCAAGAAAGTAAAGAAGGAGAAGAAGGCGCGCACGGACAAGGACGCCCGCGCGCTGGTCTCCGAAGCGCGTGACGCCGCGAAGAACGGCGAGTACGACGCGGCGGACGAGTCGTACGCCAAGGCGTACGAGATGACGAACGACTACGACGTGCTCGAGGAGCGCGTCGACTTCTTGATCCACGCCGGCCGCGCCGGCCGTGCGGTCAAGGCCGCGCAGGCGTACTACGACGCGAACATCAGCGAGATGAAGGGCTACGCGCTCTACGCCGAGGCGCTGCTCGCCGCGGATAACGGCGAGCTCGCGCTCGAGGTCGCCGATCAGCTCGTGCAGCTGAGCGGCGAGGATCCGGCCGGCCACGAGAAGAAGGGCCGCGCGCTGATCATGCTCGGCAAGAGTACCGAGGGCCTCGACGAGCTGCGCAAGGCGGTACAGCTCGATCCGGCGAGCGCGACCTATCACCGCGCGCTCGGCAAGGCGCTCAACGAGCTCGGCCGGATCGACGAGTCGGCGCTCGAGTTTCGGGCCGCGATCAAGGCATCGCCCGACGATGCCGAGGGCCACGTCCTGCTCGGCATGGCGCTGCGCGGCCAGCAGGAGTACGACGAGGCGAAGAGCTACCTCGACAAGGCGATCGAGCTCGACCCGCGCAGTGGCCGCGCCTACTTCGAGCTCGGCCTGCTCTACAACGCGCAGCAGAAGCAGGCCGAGTCCGAGGTCGCGTTCTCCAAGGCGGTGCAGCTCTCGCCAAACGAGTCGCTGTTCTGGTACGCGTACGGCGAGATCTACCGGGTCCAGGAGCGCTTCGACGAGGCGATGAGCGCGTACAAGAAGGCGCTCGAGATCGACCCGCCGTATCCCAAGGCGTTCCAGAAGCTCGCCCTCTTGCTCGCGGACAAGAAGCAGTTCGACGAGGCCGAGAGCGTGCTGACCCACGCCATCCGCCGCAACGGCAAGGACGCGCTCGCGTACTTCACGCTCGCCCAGATCCAGGAGCGCCAGAAGAAGTGGCGCCGGGCCCGCGAGAACTATGAAAAGTTCCTGGAACTTGCGCCCGATGACGATCCCGATCGCGACGAGGCCGCGCGGGCGGCCAAGCGCCTGAAGCGAAAGTAGCTCCATCCGTTATCGTTGACAGTCCGTCCGTTCCGGGTATAGACATATATCCGTTATGACGGACGTGCTGATCGACAGCGAGGCCGGTGCACGATCCCTGGATCGGGTCGGCCTCGTCGACGTCGCGGCCGCCGCCCGCGCGCTCGAGGGCGCGCCCGCGCTCGACATCCTGCGCTGGGCGAGCGCCGAGCTACCCCGGCTCGCGTTCGCGACCGGCTTCGGCGCGGAGGGTTGCGTGGTCGTCGATCTGATCGTCCGCCACCACCTTCCGATCGACATCTTCACGCTCGATACCGGCCTGCTGTTTCCCGAGACCTAC